>NZ_JBLVPI010000004.1:0-265241 GCF_048284325.1 Flavobacterium esculini
TCAAAGCATAATTAACATGAGAACCTATAAAGCAAAAAACAGTAGCAAAAACATTTTTGCTACTGTTTAATATTTAATTTTATCTAATAATCTGTATCGTTTTTTCAGGACGGGACACTCAATGCTTTAATTTGTGAAGGTCCTGAGAAACCTTTTATTATTATTTCATTTAAAGCTCCTTCATCTGCGACAAGAACAATAGTTCCTAAATTGTTAATTCCATTAATTAATTTTATTTCTTTAATTACAGTCTTGTACCCCATATAATTGAATGAAACTGTAACTGTATCCACAGGCAAGTTAGAAATTTGATAATTCCCGTCTAAATCTGTACTCCAACCAATCTTTTTTTCAAGAATAGAAATATTTACTCCTGGTAAATACGATTTCCCATCAGAAATTTTTCCAATAATGGATGCTTGATTTTGAGCTTTCAGCTGGGTTCCAAATGACATCAATACAAATAGCAATAGTAGTTTTTTCATTGTTTTTTTTGATTTTTAAAATATCTGGGGCAAATCTATTGGAAGATATTTTTCCTGAAGTCCTTTTAAATTTACACATACACTTTTTGAAAAAAAATATTTTAATACCCTTACTGTCATAGCATTAGCAATAATAATAAATTGTTAACAAGGTGTAAAGATGTTGTCTTGTAGAATATTTTGTTTTTATTAAGAATCTTTTTGGCTGAAAAGAATAAAAAACAAAAAGATCTTAATTGAAGATTTAGGTAAAAGAAAAAGCAAGGTACTATTCCGTCAACATCTTTCTGTAATCACTTGGGGTAGCTCCGGTAATTTGCTTAAAATATTTGTAAAAAGTAGATTTGTTTTTAAATCCGCTTTCATAACCAATAGTGACAAAATTAGTATCTTGATTTTTATCAATTAACCTTTTGGCTTCTCCAACTCTCAAAGAATTGATATATTGATAAAAATTAGTTTTTAATTGTACATTAAGCGCTTGAGTAATTTTAACTTTCGAAATATTCAAATCCAATGAGAGCTTGTCTAATTTGAATTCTGAATCTAAAAACCCTTTTTTTAATTTAAAATAGGAATTTATTGCGGTGATTATTTCGTTCATTTCAATCGGATTCAACTCATAATTCTTATATTTTTCTTCGCTTTTATTTTCCAAAACCTCCATTTTTTGAATTTCAAAAAATATAGAAAAACGAATATGAATCACATAAACAAAAATGAACAACATCAAAAAGTAAAAAATAAATCTGAAATTGATTGGACAATTAAAATTAAAAGCTAAAAAAATTAGCCCCATAAAAGTCAGAAGCCCCAATAAATTAAGAACGATACTGATTACCTTAATAATATTAATTTTTAGATCAAAAATGGTAACTCCATCCCTATAATTATCACTACTAAATTTTAAACAACAGATGCTATAACCCAAAAAAGAAGGGACTAAAAGTAACATTACAACAAGATTTGAAACGTTGATAATGCTATAAAAAAGGGGGTGATTAACCGCCATGAACAATATGATTATATTGAGTATAAAACCAATAAAAAAAGGCAGGCAATGATAAAAAATTTGTTTCGTTTTGATTTTCTTATCAAATACAGAAAGCATATAAAAATAGACCATAGGACCATATAGAAAAGAAAAACTCCCATGTAGTTTTTCAAACAAATCAGTATTATTATAGATAAAAACCAAAGAGATTTTATAGAGAAGATGACAAAAAACAACACCAAAAAACATAGTCAGATAAAAATCTTCTTGTTTGAATTTTTTATTTAAAAAAATTAACAGAGCGGTAATTAGCGATTGCAAAGAAGTCAAATATAATAAAAATAGCATAATTAATTTTATTAAAAAAACAAAATTACACCTTAGGGATTATTACTAAGTTATCAGAACATTAAGCTAATTTTTTATTAATAGAGCATTTGAACCTCTTTAATATCAAACTCGGAAATAGTATCATCTTCCAAAAGTACCTGAAGTTTTCCAATAGGAGAAACACCTTGAATAATTCCCATAAAATTTTGATTGTTTTGATCTGAAAAAGGCATTGGAATTCCTTTTTTAAATAGTTTATCAGTGTAATCTGACCATGACATTTCAGCGTTTTGTTTCCATAATTTTATATTGGATTCTATTTTATCCATAATAGAAAAAAGTAATTCCTCTTTATCAAATTGTTTATTACAAATAACCGCTAAAGAAGACGCTTTGGGCAAATTTCCAAAATCAGTTTGATTCACATTTAGACCTAAACCGACAATAGAAATAATAGTGCCATCACTTTTGATGCTGTTTTCTATCAAAATGCCACCTATTTTTTTATTGTATGACAATATGTCGTTTGGCCATTTTATACGAAGATGGGGAATCTTATAGGATTCCAATATATCAATTACTGCAAGTGAAACTGCAATATTCAGATTGTATATCTGACAAATATCCGATAAATATTCCTTAATCAAAATACTCATTATTAAGTTTTTACTAGGCTCAGAAGTCCAAATAGCTCCCATTTGCCCCTTACCGTTTGTTTGGCTTTCAGCAGTGACAACAGTAAAATTTTCTAGTTCCTGTTTGTTCGATAACCCTTTGAGGAATTCATTTGTAGAATCTATGGCATCGAGTTTGATAACTTTCATATATGTTTTTTTGTGAAACAGAATTTAATATTATGTTAAGGTTCAAAAATAATCACAAAAAATGGTAACTTTACAAACTTATATAAAAATAATTCATGGCGAAAAAGACTATAAACAATGACGTGCTATTGGCGAACATCATTAAAGGAATAGAAGAAGTAAAAGGAAATGACATCGATATTCTTGATTTAAGAGAAATAGACACCGCAGTTTGCGACTATTTCATCATCTGCAATGGAAATTCAAATACTCAAGTTAACGCTATCGTTAACTCTATACAAAAAACAGTTTCAAAAGAATTAAAAGACAAGCCTTGGCATGTTGAAGGAACTGATAATGCAGAATGGGTTCTTATGGATTATGTAAATATTGTAGTGCATGTTTTCCAAAAACACATACGAGAATATTACAATATTGAGAGTCTTTGGGGTGATGCAAAAATCACTACAATCGAAAACAAATACTAAAGAAACAAACTTCTAATGGCTAAAGATAATAATCCAAATTCGAATAAATTTAAAATAAGTCCTTGGTTAATTTATACAGCAATTTTATTAATTTTCTTATTTATAAGCTTTATAACCGGGGGGTCAAGTATTCAAGAGCCAGCGCAATTAACTTCATCTAAATTTAATATTTTTTTAGAAAAAGGTCAAATTGAAAAAGTAATTGTTTACAATAAAACAGAAGCTGAAGTTTACTTAAACGCTGCAGCTCTAAAAGATCCAATACACAAAAAAGTATCAAAAGACATTTTTGACAGGGCAAATAAAGGTCCACATTACTCTTTTGATATTGGTAATGATCAAATATTCCAAACTAAGCTTGAAAAAGCCGTTAGTGAAGGTAAATTAAAAGATTTTAACTTCTTACCAAAAAATAATTGGTCGGATATATTAATCAGTTTATTGCCTATCATCATTATCATAGGTGTTTGGATTTTCATCATGAGAAAAATGTCAGGTGGCGGCGGTGGCGGTAGCGGACAAATTTTCAATATTGGAAAATCAAAAGCAAAACTTTTTGACGAAAAAACCGACATCAAAACTACATTCAAGGATGTTGCCGGTCTCGAAGGAGCAAAAGAAGAAATACAAGAAATTGTTGAATTCTTGAAAAACCCTGAAAAATACACGAATCTTGGAGGTAAAATTCCAAAAGGAGCTTTACTCGTAGGACCACCCGGAACAGGAAAAACATTATTGGCTAAAGCCGTTGCCGGTGAAGCACAAGTACCGTTCTTCTCTTTATCAGGTTCTGATTTTGTCGAAATGTTTGTGGGTGTAGGTGCTTCACGTGTACGTGACTTATTCAAACAAGCCAAAGAAAAATCTCCAGCTATCATTTTCATTGATGAGATTGATGCTGTAGGTAGAGCAAGAGGAAAAAGCAATATGTCCGGTGGTAATGACGAACGTGAAAACACATTAAACCAATTGCTTACTGAAATGGATGGTTTTGGAACCAATTCAAATGTAATCGTATTGGCTGCAACAAACAGAGCTGATGTTCTTGACAAAGCATTGATGCGTGCAGGTCGTTTTGACAGACAAATTTTTGTTGATCTACCAGATATTCGCGAACGTGCCGAAATTTTTAAAGTACACTTAGCTCCTTTGAAAAAAATAGAAGGATTAGACACTGACTTTTTAGCCAAACAAACTCCTGGTTTTTCTGGTGCAGATATTGCCAATGTATGTAACGAAGCAGCTTTGATTGCAGCGAGACACAATAAAACAGCGGTGGACAAACAAGATTTCCTTGATGCTGTTGATCGAATTGTAGGAGGTCTTGAAAAGAAAAATAAAATTGTAACTCCAGAAGAAAAGAAAGCAATTGCTATCCATGAAGCGGGTCATGCAACAGTAAGTTGGATGCTGGAGCACGCAGCACCGTTAATTAAAGTAACTATTGTTCCTAGAGGACAAAGTTTAGGTGCAGCATGGTATTTACCAGAAGAACGATTAATTGTTCGCCCTGATCAAATGCTAGACGAAATGTGCGCTACTATGGGCGGAAGAGCTGCTGAAAAAGTTACATTTAACAGAATTTCTACTGGTGCTCTAAGTGATTTAGAAAAAGTAACAAAACAAGCTCGTGCGATGGTCACTATTTATGGCTTGAATGAAAAAATAGGTAATGTTACTTATTATGATTCAACCGGACAAAGTGAATACAGTTTTTCAAAACCATATTCTGAAGAAACGGCTAAAATTATTGATGAAGAAATTTCATTACTTATTGAAAGTCAATACCAAAGAGCTATTGATATCTTAGAAGAAAATAAAGACAAACTAAATCAACTTGCAGATATTTTAATTGAGAAAGAAGTTATATTCAAAGATGATTTGGAAGCTATTTTTGGAAAAAGAACATTTGATAAAAATCTTGAAGAAGTAGTCTCTTAAAAAAATACATAATTATTTAATTATTTTTAAAATCTTAATTCAAAAACCTCTTTTGAATTAAGATTTTTTTATCTTTGGACGTTTTCAAATAATAAATTTAAGTAGTTTACAAGAATATGAGTCTTTTTAGAAAATTTTTTGGTTCTAGCAATCCGGCTTCTGAGGAAGATAAAGAGAGTGAATTTAGTAAATCATTTACTGATAATACTACTTCTATAGATGAAAAATTTATCTACAATTTTAAAAAAAATGGTGGTAAATTTTTATACTGTGAAAACTCAGAAGAAGTAAAAGAACAATTTGAAAACATACTCGAAGAAAATGACTGGTTTGAAAGTGAAGCGTTATGTTATGAGCCGGCTCTTTTTGCAATGCTCGATGATAACAAACTTAATTATGACAAACCTAAAAATCCAAAATTTATTCTTGCAAGTTGTGAAAATTTAATTGCGGAGGAAGGTTCTATATTATTCTCTTCAAAACAGATTAAACAAAACAAACCAAACGAATTACCTGCAAACATTATCATTTTAGCCCGTACAAGTCAGATACTTGATGCTAAAAGTGATGGACTTAGCGCTATTAAAAAGAAATACCAAACCGATTACCCTACCAATATAACTACAATAAAATATTTCGAAAAAGCGAAAGAGGAAGATTTTACACAATACGGAAGTTCGGCAAAAAATCTATATTTATTGCTTTTAGAAGATCTTTAAAATGAATGAAACTCTAAAACGAGGTATATCAGGAGCCATTTATATCATATTATTACTTGCTTCTATTTTATATTCAACGGAAAGCTTTTTTATTCTATTTGGAATCTTTCTTATAATTACAGTTTATGAATTTTGCCATTTAATTCAAATACATAAATTATTTCCAATTCTTTTTGGGACCCTTTTATACACTACAGTAACTTTAGTAAGCCATTACAATAAAATTACTACAGACGCTATCAATCAGGCATTCAATACTGATTTAGAAATTTCAATAAACATACAACAATTAGACGTCGTTTTATTGGTTATAGCATTGGTAGTATCTATAAAATGTATTCTTTTCTTATTTTATGATAATATTCAAAAAATAAGCACTTCATCAAAGTACTTGTATTTATTGGGGTATATTATACTGCCATTTATATTTATCACTAAAATTTCATTTGGAATAAACGACTATAATCCCAAAATTATAATTGGATTATTCATTTTAATATGGACTAACGATACCTTTGCTTATATTGTAGGGAAATCTATAGGCAGAACTAAATTATTCGAAAAAATATCACCTAAAAAAACAATAGAAGGATTCTTCGGCGGAATTGTTTTTGCAGTTTTAGCGGGTTATTTAATATCAAAATACTACATCAGAGCCAATCCTCAATTTAGCGAAAGATCCATCTTAATTTGGACCTCAATCGCTGTAATTGTTGGAATTGTTGGCACTATAGGAGATTTAATTGAATCCAAATTCAAACGTATCGCCGGTGTAAAAGATAGCGGAAGTATCATGCCTGGCCATGGAGGCATTCTAGATCGACTAGATAGTGTTATATTTGTAGCACCAATTATATTTTTATTTTACCAAATCTTAAACTATGTTTCATAAAGAAGGAACCCCGTCAATTTTATTAGGCACTTTTTTTACAGCCGTTGTCGTTTTATTGTCCGATAAATTTATCGACACCAATTGGCTTAAAATGCTAATTCAAATAAGTGCTCTTTTATTTTTAATTATCATTTTACAGTTCTTCAGAAATCCAAAAAGAACTGCAATACTTAATGATAATGTAATACTGGCTCCAGTTGATGGAAAAGTAGTAGTTATTGAAGAAGTATATGAAGGAGAATATTTCAAAGACAAACGTTTGCAAATTTCGATTTTCATGTCGCCAATAAATGTGCATGTAACGCGTTATGGACTTAGCGGAATTGTAAAATTCAGTAAATACCATCCTGGTAAATTCTTAGTTGCTTGGCATCCAAAAGCAAGCGAAGAAAACGAAAGAACAACAGTAGTCATTGAAAATAAAACATTTGGTGCCATTCTATACCGTCAAATTGCGGGCGCTTTAGCCCGAAGAATTGTAAACTATGCCGAAGAAGGAATGCAGGTTATTCAGGGGACTGATGCCGGTTTCATAAAATTTGGTTCAAGAGTAGATATATTTTTACCTTTAGGAACACCTATAAATGTAGTTCTTAATCAAAAAGCAATTGGAGGAAAAACAATTATTGCTACAAAAGGATAAATGATTGAAAAAGATTTAGATACCCGATTTCAAGAAGCAGTTGAAATAGCTTCTGAAATGACCCAAGCATCTCTACCACAAGATGTTCAGCTAAGGCTTTATGCTTTTTATAAACAGGCAACTTTGGGAACTTTAGATCTAAAACAAACCTCAAATTACCATTTAAGAGATGCTTTCAAAATAAATGCTTGGATGCAAATAAGTCATCTTACTGCAGACGAAGCAAAAGAACAATATATCGAAATCATCAATTCTATTGTAAAAAAATAATGTTACTCATGAAAAAGTTTAATTTCTATATCCCTTGTTTTGTATTAATAACCCTTTTGCTGTCCTGCAATAACAAAAAACTTACTGAAGTTGTTGAAGTTCCTCTACCAACAGCTCAAGAAAAAATATCAGTAGGAATTCCTGATGATGTAAAGGCTAATGAAGGTTCTTTTCAACTGGAAAAACTACCCTATACATATGATGCTTTAGCGCCAAATATTTCATCCATTACGCTCGAAATGCATTATTCTAAACATTATCTGACCTACGCCAACAACTTGAATCTGGCTGTAGCCGGAACTCTATTAGAGAACCTTACGATTGAAGAAGTATTAGCAAAATTAGATTTGAATGATGCCAATACAAGAAATAACGCTGGTGGTTATTATAATCATACTTTATTCTGGCAAATTATGGCTCCTAAAGCCGGTGGAAAGCCCACGGATATTTTAGCAGAAGCGATTACAACCGATTTTGGTTCATTTGAAAATTTTGTAACTTTATTCAAAAATGAGGCTACAAAACAATTTGGTTCCGGTTGGGTATGGCTTGTGGTTGACAGAGCCGGAAAACTCCAAGTGACCAGTACTCAAAACCAAGACAATCCTTTGATGAAAAATGCACTTATTCCAGGAACACCAATAGTAGCTTTAGATGTTTGGGAACACGCTTATTATTTGGATTACCAATACAAAAGAAAAAATTATATTGACGCTTTTTTTAATGTAATCAATTGGAAAAAAGTGGCTGAAAATTATGATGCAGCGATAAAAAAATAATATTTTAAATTTAAATTATAAAAAAATGCTGATATCTTTATATCAGCATTTTTTGTTTAAAATATTTCTTTCCTTTTCAAAATCACAATAAAGGAACTACAACTTTGTGTAGCCTACTTATGTTCTATAATTGGTAAATAAACGATTCGGAAGGAGCTATTGTAATATGGGCTTTTCCTACCCCGTTTAAAACCTGCAATTGAATGGCACTTTTATGATACAACTGATCTGTTAACGTATAATTTCCATCTTTAAAATTCCATTTTTGTATAATATCCGAAGGAATTTTTATTTCGAAATTACTAGTGGTTAACCAAGAAAAATTAGTGACTACTAATAACTTTTCCGTATCAGACCAACGGACGAAAGCATAAATCCCTGAATCATACCCTTGCGTTTCATGGCGATTAACGGATTGAATTTCTTGGTATTTTCCTATCAAGGCAGGGCTTTTAAGAGAAAAATTCAGCAATCTTTTATAAAAATCACGCAGGTCTTTTTCGTTTTGTGATAATTGACCTCCGTCAAATTTCCCTCCGTTCATCCAGCGCTGATGACTAGGAACCCCTACATAATCAAAAATTGAAGTTCTGGAATGCGTACCGAAACCCGCATTTTCATTTCCAGCTTCCCCTACTTCCTGACCAAAATAAATCATTGTAGGTGAAGTACTTATTGTGGTTGAAACTACCATTAAGGGTTTTCCTTTTTCCGGCGTTCCTGCAAATTCTGGACTTGCTAAACGTTGTTCATCATGATTATCCAAAAAATGTAACATATGATGCTCAATATCAGCCATACCATTTTGTATGTCCGATAATCCATCCGGTAACGATTTTCCTCGAATTACATCTTTTAATTTATCATAGATTTCTACCTTGTCATATAAATAATCCATTTTACCCAAACGGATGTAATTTCTATACTCATTCGGATTATAGACTTCTGCCAATAAAAAAGCATCTGGATTTTTAACCTTAATAGCTGAATTCATATAGCTCCAGAATTCATAAGGCACCATCTCTGCCATATCGTATCGAAAGCCATCAACCCCTTTTTCAGTCCAATACAAGGCAATATCCCTGAATTTTTTCCAAGAATCCGGAACATCTTTTCCTTTCCAAAAATCGAAATGCTCTTTGTATGATTTTGTATCAAAACCGGAAGGAAGTTCTGGAAAGTCTTTCGAACCGTCAGGACGAATTCCGTAATTTACTTTTACAGTTTCATACCAATCATTACGATCTGGTTTTGCGAGACGAGAGCCGTTTCCAGTCCATTTTGCAGGATATTCTTCAAATTTCCCGTCAATAAGAGGATTCTTTTCTCCATTTAATGGTTTATCGGTATCGGGTACTTCAAAGTGTCTATTTGGAATATAATAAAAGTTATTATCTCTTTTATATTCGACAGTTACATCATCATCAGCACCAAAATCTCTTACCCCTTTAGGATTGTTCTTTCCTTCATATTTTCGCGCAATATGATTGGGAACTATATCAATAATTACTTTTAATCCCGCTTTGTGGGTTCTTGAAATCAAAGCCTCAAATTCTTGCAAACGATTGGCTGGATTCACTGCCAAATCAGGATTCACATTGTAATAATCTTTTACTGCATAAGGCGATCCTGCTCTGCCTTTGACTACATCTGGATCATCATTAGAAATTCCAATTGCAGTGTAATCACGTATCAAAGCATGATGTGGAACTCCGGTGTACCAAATATAAGTAACCCCTAAATCCTTTATTTCCTGTAATGCTGTATCTGTAAAATCATTAAACTTCCCCACCCCATTTTCGTCCAGGGTTCCCCAAGGTTTATTGTTGGTGTTTTTATTTCCGAATAACCGTGTAAAAACCTGATATACAACTTCTTTTTTATTTGAGACGGTCTCTTTCTGTGCTGCGTTCATTTTTAAATCTTTCGTTTTACAAGCTGTCGCCAAAAGCATTACGCTTATTCCTGCAACAATAGTTATTTTTTTTATCATACAAAATTATTTACGCTGATTTCTGTCTTTTTTTTATGATTTATAAATCAATTTTTAAATTTAATATTTTTTAGAATAAAGAAGCTGCTATCGTTTGAAATTAAAATGAATCCCTTTTTAAAAAAGGATACTACAACGAAAGAGTCTCATTATTTGTTGATAACTTTAAAATAAGTTCAATTGGTTTTTGACATGCTATTATCTAATTATAAATAAATCCTAATATGGATTAGGATTGTCTCCTTTTTCATAAATTTGACAAAAAATAAATCCCTTGAAGAAACCGCTATTTTTCATTCGTTGTTGTTTGCTCTTACTTTGTACTAATTTGGTTTTGGCGCAAGCTCCCAAAAAAATTATTGTTGAACATTCCGATTTCGCAGATGTAAATCAAGTTGAAATGCCAGATGCCTTTTTACTTACTGGAAATGTACGTGTAAATCATGACGGAGTAGTTTTAACCTGTAATAAAGCCTATTATTTTCAAAAGGAAAATTACATAAAGGCTTTTGGAAATGTACAATTAGTTCAAGGAGACACTTTATTTTTAAATAGTAAATACGCTGAATATAACGGAAATGTAAAAAAAGCACTTGCTACGGGAAATGCAGTAATGAGTTCTCCAGATGCTACATTGGCAACAGACACCATCAACTTTGACCGAAACACGCAGGAAGTATTTTACAATTCTCCGGGAATAATCGTAAATAAGGATAATACTTTAAAAAGTAAATCAGGAAGGTATTATGTAGCTCAAAAAAAATTCCAATTCTTAACGGCTGTTACTATTACAAATCCAACGTATGTGATAAAAACAAATCATTTGGATTATTTCAGTAATTCAGGACATTCTTATCTTTTAGGGCCTTCGACAGTTACCAGTAAGGCTAATTATATTTATACCGAAAAAGGATTTTATGACACCAAAAAAAATCTGGCGCATTTTCTTAATAAATCGTATATTAGATACGATGATCGGGTTATAAAAGGAGACAGCTTGTACTATGATAGAAACAGGGAATTTGCATCGGCAACACGGAATGTAA
This sequence comes from Flavobacterium esculini, assembly GCF_048284325.1. NCBI lineage: Bacteria > Pseudomonadati > Bacteroidota > Flavobacteriia > Flavobacteriales > Flavobacteriaceae > Flavobacterium > Flavobacterium esculini. The sequence continues at coordinate 11,384 of NZ_JBLVPI010000004.1, forward strand.
AAATAACGGATTCCATCAATCGCGGAATTGTTAAAGGAAATTACGCCGAAATATATAAAAATCAAGATTCGATGTTTGTAACCAAAAGAGCTGTGGCAGTAAACTTTGTCGAAAACGACTCGGTTTACATTCATGGAAAAAGACTGATGGTTACCGGTAAAGAAGGCAACCGAATTATTAGAGCGTTCAACAATGTTCGCTTTTACAAAACAGACATGAGCGGTAAATGTGATTCGATACATTCGAGTTCAAAAACAGCTTTGACAAAACTCATAGGAAATCCAATACTCTGGAACGGTGAGAACCAGATCACAGGTGATATCATGCATCTCATTGGAAATAATAACACCAAAGCGCTCGATTCGCTTAAAGTCCTCAATAATACTTTTCTGGTCTCGAAAGACACACTGGGAACGGGCTATAATCAGGTAAAAGGACAAAATCTCTTTGGGAAATTTGAGGAAGGAAAATTGCATGATGTAGACATCATTAAAAACACCGAAGTCATTTATTATATGCGGAACGACGCGAAAGAACTCATTGGAATTAACAAAAATGTGAGTAGTAAAATCAATATTATTTTTGACAAAAAAACAATAGAAACCATCACCTTTTTTAAGCAAGTCGATGGCGATATATTTCCCGAGAAAGAGTTACCCGAAAACGCACGAAAACTCCGGGGTTTAGTCTGGCGGGGCGATGAGAGAATAAAATCCAAAGACGATATTTTTCCACCGGAAGAAAATGAAGACAACGCTAAAATAGCCAAAGCAACCAAAGCCGAAGAAGCAAAGAAAGATGTTCCAATAAAAATTCGAAAGGAAACATTGAACTATGATAAAAAGAAAAAGAAGTAATCAGTTTTCAGTCACAGTTTTCAGTCACAGTTGCTCAGTTTAAAGATAGCAGGTTTCAGATAGCAGGTTACAAAAATAAACGAATAAACAATTAAACGATTAAACAAATAACCGTGAATACCGATTTCATAAAATACCAAGCACAAACTTCCCCTTATCCATTGGGTATGGAAGTGTCGCATGCAGTAGGTTCATACATTTACGATTCCAATAATAAAAAATACTTGGATTTTGTGGCGGGAGTTTCCGCTTGCACATTGGGACATCAACACCCGAGAGTCAATCAAGCCATCAAAGATCAATTAGACAAATATTCACACGTAATGGTCTATGGGGAATATTCTCAAAGTCCGGCCGTTCTGTATTGCAAACTATTAGCCTCACTTCTACCCGCGCCTTTAGACAAAACCTATTTGGTCAATTCAGGAACAGAAGCTATTGAAGGTGCCTTAAAACTCGCCAGACGAACCACGGGAAGAAGCCAATTGATTTCGTGCCACAACGCCTATCACGGAAATACCATGGGCTCCATGAGTGTAATGGGATTTGAAGAGCGCAAAAGAATTTTTCGCCCGTTGATTCCAGATGTTGATTTTATCACGTTCAACAACGAAGCAGATTTACAAAAAATAACGACCAAAACCGCAGGAATTATTCTGGAAACCATTCAAGGTGGCGCCGGATTTATTCAGCCACACAATGATTTCCTTAAAAAAGTACGCCAACGCTGTACTGAAGTGGGCGCCATTATGATTCTCGACGAAATCCAACCGGGTTTTGGAAGAACGGGAAAACTCTTTGGATTCCAAAATTACGATGTCGTTCCTGATATTGTGGTAATGGGAAAAGGAATGGGCGGCGGTATGCCTGTAGGTGCTTTTACCGCTTCATCTGCCATGATGGATTTGTTGAGCGATAATCCTAAACTGGGGCATATCACCACTTTTGGAGGCCACCCTGTCATTGCGTCAGCCTGTTTGGCGACTTTGCAGGAAATTACTGAGACCAATCTCATGGCCGAAGCAATGGAGAAAGAAAAGCTATTTAGAACACTTTTGGTACATCCTTTGATAGTAGAAATAAGAGGAAAAGGATTAATGCTGGCCGCAATGACAAAAAGTGCCGATATAACAAACGAAGTGATTCTCAAATGTCAAGACAAAGGGCTCATTTTATTCTGGTTACTGTTTGAAGGATGTGCCATTAGAATAACACCTCCTCTAACCATTTCTGAAGAAGAAATACGAGAAGGTTGCAGTATCATCCTGGCAGTAATGGATGAAATTTTGAACAAGAATTAATATTTAAAAATATCGCAATTGGGAGCTATTTCCCGCTATCCGTTGCAAATGAAATTCACTGAACTCCAATTAAAATAAAAGTATAGTGAAGTAATCTTTTACTTTTTTAAAGAAAAAAAGTAAAAGGATTTCCACTCTTATCAGGGCTATGGCATCAGTTTAAACCAAAGCTTTTTTTGTTAATTAAATTGTTCACAACAATTCTAACTTTTTCTCACAGTACACGCACGATTCCCTAAATTTATTTAGGCCAAATTAAAAACACACAGTATGCAATTAAGCAACGAAGAAGAAGACTATAACTTATCATTGTCTAAATTTGAGTCCATGTTGAAAACCAACAAAGTTCTCTTTTTTGACTCCGAAGAATTTGAAGAAATCATTCTTCATTATCTCGATATGGGTAAGGCCGCTTTGGCAAAAAAAGCACTCAAACTAGCTTTGGAACAACATCCAAAATCTACCGGACTAAAACTAGTCCAAGTGGAAATGCTTGTGTATGATGACAAACTTGAATTAGCCGAAAAGCTATTGAATGAGCTGTACGCCATTGAACCAACCAATGAAGAAATTTACATTCAAAAAGCCAATATCTGCTCTAAAAGAGACCAGCACGAAAAGGCCGTTGAAATGTTAAAAATAGCATTACAATATACAGATGATTACGCCGATGTCTATAATCTAATAGGTATGGAATATCTTTTTATGGATAATCTGGAAATGGCCAAAGAAAGCTTTATCAAGTGTCTGGAAGAAGATCTGGAAGACCAATCCGCATTATACAACGTTGTGTATTGTTTTGAATTTTTAGATCAGAATCAAGAGGCAATCGCCTATTTGAATAAATATATTGACAAAAATCCCTACAGCGAAATCGCCTGGCATCAACTAGGTCGTTTGCATTATGGTGTAAAAGAATATGAAAATGCAATTCGCGCCTTTGATTATGCTACTTTAATAGATGATGAATTCCTTGGTGCTTTCATGGAAAAAGCCAAAGCTTATGAGCGTTTAAAAAAATACGCAGAAGCCATAGAAAGTTACAGCAGAACCATCGAATTAGATGATGCGACTTCGTATGCTTTACTTCGAATGGGAAAATGCTATGAAAAATTAGGAAACAAAGTATTAGCATTAAAATATTTCAATAAAACGGTACATGAAGATCCTCTTTTAGACAAAGGATGGATTGCCATTACTGATTTTTATGTGCGTCAAAAAAACTACCAAAAAGCGTTAGTTTTTGTAAACAAAGCATTAGCAATTGACAACCAAAATCGTTTGTATTGGAAACGCTTTGCAACCATCAATAAACAAATGAACTTCTTTGAAGAAGCTGAATTTGGATATAGAAAAGCAGTAGAATTTGGTGATTACGGATTGGACACTTGGTTATTTTGGGTGGATATTCTTCAGTTTTTAGGCGAATTTGAAAGTGCTATTCAAACTTTATTACAAGCCTCTGAATATTTTCCGGAAGAGAATGAAGTAGAATACCGTTTAGCTGGCTTGTATTTTATGATTGGACAAAACACTAAAGCAAAATTTCATTTAAGTAATGCTTTGCGATTAAATTTTGACAATTATATTCTTTTAGAAGATTTATTCCCAGTGGTTTGGGCAAAAAAAATGGTTCAGAATTATATTGCAAAACATAAAAAATTATAATGGTTGACATAGTTAGAAAACGCTTTGGTTTATTAGGACGCAACATTAATTATTCATTTTCAAAAGGATATTTTACCGATAAATTTAATAACGAAAACTTCACAGGTTGCACTTATGAGAATTTCGATATCCCTGAAATATCCTCTTTTCCAGAGATAATTAAAAACACTTCGGATTTAAAAGGATTAAATGTTACAATTCCGTACAAGGAAACGGTTATTCCATTTCTTGATAAATTATCTAAAAACGCAGCACAAATTGGCGCTGTAAATACGATAAAAATCACCAAAAAAGGAAAATTAAAAGGCTACAATACAGACTATTATGGTTTCAAAAAATCATTAGAACCTTTATTACAGCCACACCATAAAAAGGCCTTGATTTTAGGAACAGGAGGCGCTTCTAAAGGAGTGGCTTTTGCGTTAGATGAATTGGATATTCCATATACTTTTGTTTCCAGAGAAGCTAAAGAAAATGCTATCGATTACAACCGAATCAATGCGACGACATTTGATAATTACCAAATCATAATAAACTCTACTCCAGTAGGAACAAGCCCTAATGTGGATGCATTTCCATTAATTCCGTATGAGTTTTTCACGGATAAGCACATTGCTTATGATTTGATTTATAATCCTGCCGAAACTCAATTTCTAAAAAGAGCCGCAGCACAAGGAGCCCAAATAAAAAATGGACTGGATATGCTTATTTTTCAAGCAGAGAAAGCGTGGAAAATTTGGAATAAATAATAGAAAAACCTCATTTTTCGTACACACACTTATGTAAGTAAAAAAGCCACTTAAAATGAGTGGCTTTTTGTTTAAAATATTGAACTACAGTAAATAAAAAAAAATTGATTAATTCCCAAAACCCTAGCCCTGATGGCAGCGGCATCCTTTTTTATCCGCATTTTCGGCGGATAAAAAAGATATAGCGAATAGCAGGAAATTGCTTCAAAAAAAGGATAATTTTAACATAAAACGACTCTAAATAAAGGATTTATTTTGTAATTTCATGCTCCTTTACTATCTTTCGTGTTCGATACAAAAAATAAAAACCTTACACATTGAAAAAATGTTAGAAGAAAAGAATGATAACCTGCTGGAAGCAGATGGAAGTTTAGACAATAATTCACTTGAATTAAATCAATCAGATACTATTATGGAAACTGAAACAATTGACGAAAATAACGATAGCGTAGCTGTTAATTCTATTGACGAAAATGTTGTAACCCTAACAGAGGATGAGTTAGCTCATGATGAACCTACTATAGAAACTGAAAACCAATCGGCATTAAACGCGATTACGGAGGCTAATGCTGAGGAAAGCGAAGATGATACACTGAAAGAACGTCACGATATTCCGATGCAGGATTATGATACATTGTCTCTTGAGGCACTGGTAGAAGAACTGAAGAGTTTAGTTACCAGTGAAAAAGTGATGTCAGCAAAGGATCATATCGAAGAAATAAAAAAAGCATTCTTAGCTAAATATAATCATCTTCTTGAAGAGAAAAAAGAAGAATTTCTTACTGAAAATCAAGATCCAAATGAAGAATTCCAATACCATTCTCCATTAAAAACACAATTTGATAAATATCATTCTCTTTTCAGAGATACTAAAAATATACATTTCAAGAGTTTACAAACGAATCTAAAAGCCAATTTAGAAAATCGTTTAGCAATTGTTGAGGAACTCAAGGAGTTAATCAACCCACAGGAAAACATCAAAGATACCTTAAAGCATTTTAATGATTTAAGAGAACGATGGAAAAATGCTGGACCAATTCCGAAAGATAAATACAATCACGTTTGGAATAATTTCCATTTTCATGTGGAAAATTTCTATGACTATTTGCATCTTGACCGAGAAGCGAGAGACTTGGATTTCAAACATAATCTAGAACAAAAACAAAAAATTGTAGCGCGTGTTAAAGAATTGGTAAAAGAAGCCGATGTTAATAAAGCGTTCCGAGAATTACAGGATTTACATAGAATCTGGAAAGAAGATATCGGGCCTGTTTCTAGAGAACATCGTGATGAAATCTGGAATAAGTTTAGTGATTTGACTAAGCAAATGCATGATAAACGCGAAGTTTTGTTTGAAAATCAAAGAGGAACGGAACTTGAAAATTTAGAAAAGAAAAAAGAAATTATTGCCAAAATTGAAGTTTTAGCTACCGAGAAAGTGAATGCTCATTCGCAATGGCTGAATCAGATAGAAAAAATTGAAGCGTTACGAACTGCTTTCTTTTCAGCTGGAAAAGTACCATCGGATGTAAATGAGGAAACTTGGGCCAGTTTTAAAACTGCCGTCAGAAATTTTAATTCTTTCAAAAATTCATTTTATAAAGACATTAAGAAAGATCAAAACGACAATTTAAGTAAAAAAACTGCTCTTGTTACTAAAGCCAAAGAACTACAGGAAAGCACTGATTTTGCTGCGACTACACCTATCATGAAGCAAATTCAGGACGAGTGGAAACAAATAGGACATGTACCCAGAAAATATTCTGATAAAATCTGGAAAGAGTTTAAAGATGCCTGTAATCATTATTTTGACAAATTAAAAGAGCAAAAGAATGAGGAAAATGGCGAAGAAGTAGCAGCTTTTGATAATAAAAAAGCTTATTTAGAAGAGTTGAGAGGATTCCAATTGACTGGTGATCACAAAACTGATTTAGATGCTATAAAATTACATATTGAAACTTGGAAAAACTTTGGAAAAGTGCCTTTTCCAAGAAGACATATCGAAGGAAAATTCAATAAAATCCTGGATGCGCTTTTTGAAAAATTGAGTTTGAGTAAAAAAGACACTGATATGATTCGTTTTGCCAATAGAATGGACAATCTATCAGAAAGCAATGATACACGCAAACTGGATAACGAAAAGATATTCCTGATGCGGAAAATTGAGGAAGTGCAGAATGAAATTTTCCAACTAGAGAATAACATTCAGTTTTTCACCAACACAAGAAATGCAAAAAAAGAAAACTCCATTGTATTAGAAGTTCGTAAAAATATCGCCATTCACAAAGAAAGTCTAGATGTTTGGAAAGAAAAACTAAAACAATTGAGAAATTTGAAAATAGAATAATTTTCAGTAATTTTTAAAATTACAAACCTCGTTCTTAAATAGTGCGAGGTTTTTTTATGCAAAAGAGTTTCCGTATTTAAAATTTTAACTTTCATTTACCAGAAAAAATAACCTAAAGTCGGCTGTTAATTTTAAATTTGCAGAATGAATTGTATTAAGAAAACAGTTGTTTTTATTGGACTTTCAATGGTTTTATTATTTGCTTTTAATGCGAACCAATCTCCTATTGAAAAAATTCAAATAGAAAAAACCAGTACTTCCTTTTCTCCTGACAGCATTCATTCTTCGGTTTTTATCCAGCCCCACGCAAACAATGTAGTTGGATTCCATTATAAAACTACCGAATATACAATTACAAAATATCTTGAAAATTTTCAAATTGCAATTCTGGATTTTAAAGTCCTAAAATTCTTTTCTCGTCATGCGAAACAAGACATCAATCGATGTGAAATGGTTTCGCTCCTACTCTTTCCTTTCCATTATTTTTGGTGATTTAAAGCCCTGATTCCGTAATTAGAAGATACACTTATCTTTCTTTTTCGATTGGATTCCATTTGGTTTTCAATCGAATTAATCATGCTTTACAAATAACTCAAAAAATAAAAAAATGGATACATCCGTAACTATAATAGGCATTGTAATAACAATCTTAATAGGCATTCCGCTCTTCTTTGTATTTCGCTCAAATGTCATTAACAAAAATAAAATCAAGGAGATAAAAAAGAAATACAGTCGTAATAATCATTCCAATTTTGGATTGACCGAAACCCAAAACAAAAAAGTATTGGCGTTGGACGAAAAAAACAAAGGCTTCCTTTTAATGGATTTTAACGCTCCGGAAGAAGTAGTCACTTTTGTAAATTTAAATGATATTGCTTCTTGCAAACTGGTTGCTACAACTGAAAATAATTCGGCTAAAATCATAAAAATCGAATTTGAATTTGGATACAAAGAAGCCCATAAAAAAGAATTAGTTCAATTTTACACTATTGAAAATGAAATAATTGACCAGGAATGTTTATACGAAGACCATGTATTGGCACAAAAATGGACAAAAATTATTACCGATTGCATTTCTTAAATTAATTATTATTCACTAAAAGAGACTGTTCCAAAAGATAGTCTCTTTTTTTATAAATGCTATTTTTAATATGATAATTATCATTTTAAATTTTCAGGAGTACTACTACTTTTGGGTTATGCAAAATGACTTTACTATGAAAAATTCTCTAATTCAAAAATACAATGTTCCAGGTCCTAGATATACTAGTTACCCAACGGTTCCTTATTGGGATGAAACTGATTTTTCGAATGAAATTTGGGTAGGAACTTTAAAAGAATCATTTACAGCAAGTAATAATTCGGAAGGAATCAGTTTGTATATCCATTTACCTTTTTGCGAAAGTTTATGCACTTTTTGTGGTTGTAACAAGCGTATTACAAAAAATCATGCTGTCGAAAATCCATATATGGATGCCGTTTTGAAAGAATGGGCTTTATATTGTAAAATCCTTGGAGAAAAACCAACCATCAAAGAAATTCATTTAGGCGGTGGAACTCCCACATTTTTCTCTACTAAAAATCTGGAAGATTTAATAAATGGTATTTTTAGTTATGCCAATAAAGCCAAAGACTATGAGTTTAGTTTTGAAGGACATCCAAACAATACCTCACATGAACATTTGCAAAAACTCTACGATTTAGGTTTTAGAAGAGTGAGTTTTGGCGTTCAGGATTATTCTGAAAAAGTTCAAAAAGCAATTCATAGAGAACAGCCTTTTCACAATGTTGCAAAAGTTACCTTTTGGGCCAGAGAAATTGGTTATACCTCCATTGGTCATGATATTATTTTTGGTTTGCCGTTTCAGGAAATTGAAGATATAATCGATACCATTGAGAAAACAAAATCATTACAACCCGATCGATTGGCGTTTTATAGTTACGCTCACGTTCCCTGGATTAAAGGAAATGGACAACGCGGATTTAATGATGAAGACATTCCAAAAGATTATAAAAAGCAACTGCTGTATGAAACGGGCAAAAAATTATTATACGAAAATGGATATCATGAAATAGGAATGGATCATTTTGCTTTGAAAACGGACAGTTTACATGACGCTTTCCAAAACGGGAAATTGCATCGCAATTTTATGGGATACAGCTCCTCAAAAACACAATTGATGATCGGTTTGGGTGTTTCCTCCATTAGTGACAGCTGGTATAGTTTTGCCCAAAATGTAAAAAATCTGGAAGATTACTATCAAATATTAGAATGGAATAAATTACCTGTTTTTAGAGGCCATTTATTAACCGATGAAGACCTCATCATCCGAAAACACATCTTGAATTTAATGTGCCAATTTGAAACTTCATGGCAAAATAACGAGAGCTATTTTATTGAAATTCCCGACATTTTAATTCAGTTGAAGGAAATGGAACAAGATGGATTAGTTATCATAAATGACAATACTATTCAGGTTACCGAAAAAGGGAAACCTTATGTTCGTAATATCTGTATGGCATTTGATTTGCGATTAAAAAGGAAAGCTCCAGAAACCGAATTATTTTCGATGACAATCTAGTGATTAGATTTAAATTATTTTTTAAATAATATTAAAAAATTAAACCCGAATTCCACAAATTTGCACGAATTAATTTGCGGAAATTGGTGGAATTCGTGTTTACTATACTAGAAGATATTTGCGTCCAGACAGTAGACTGAAAGCTTTGATTTTATATATTCAAAATTAATGACAGTTAGGATTTGCTTGCACAAATAAATTCATATTGGATGGAGAAATATAAGGAATTCCCAATCCCAACCCTCTCAAGATAAATAATACGCCAATGACTACAGCAACATAAGGAATTTTTTTTTGGATTCTGTTCCGAACAGAAACGGTCAAAAATGAATTAATATACACGACACTGCTCATCAGAGGAACGGTTCCTAATCCGAATAATATCATATACAAAACTCCCAGACTTTCACTCTGCATGGCAATGGCACCAAACAAAGCCACATAAACCATTCCACAGGGCAAAAAACCATTGAGTAAGCCAATAATGAATAGTGATTTATAACTTTTGTTTCTAAACTGACTACCTAAAGCCGTTTTTATTGTAGCGATTAATTTAAAAACTGGTTTCGAAAAATTATATTTAGCAAAAATTTTATCAGGAGTTAACACCACAATAATCATGGCTATACCTATAAATATAGATAGTTTCTGTTGCAGTCCGGCCATAAAAAAACCTTTACCCAGCATTCCAAAAATAAAACCAATCGTGGCATACGCCGTTATTCTTCCTAGATGATACGTGATAATTTGGGTAACTTTTTTTGCCTGATTAGTTCTATCTACGGGTAACATCATAGCAATAGGTCCACACATTCCTATGCAGTGAAAACTACTTATTAAACCGAAAATGAAAGCCGTGTAAAGCATTGTTTTAGTCTAATGTCATAAAGTCGAAAGCCTAAAGTCACAATGGATTTTAAGACTTTCGACTTTAGGACTAATTGATATAAATTGTTTCTTTAGTTAAATATGATTTCCCCTCATATTGCCATTCCATATTAATATCCCAACGACCGCCTGACAAACTTTTTTTAGGTATGAGCAAAGTAGCATCAGATAATGAAATTGGAGTTTCAAAATCTAATCTTTTGTTAGACGGTCTATAAAGGGATACTTTTCCTTTAATATTTTTTGGCACAAACACATCCGGAAATACAATTGTGATTCCATCTGAAGTACTATTTACCAATGGTTTTTGAGCCAAATTTTGCGCGTTTTGAATGCGTATCATTTCATCCCCAAAATGAGCATCATGTTTGTAATACTCTTCCACAACCAACTCGTTGTCATATTTTGAATCGGATTGCACCGTAAAAACAAAATATAAAATGAAGGTTATAAACAACCCAAAAGCAATGACGATTCCCGTTCCCCAGTTAATTTTCATAGTATTGTTATTTTTATATTTAATCCAAAAAACAGATCTGCTAATCAAAACTTCTCGGACTTAAAAAACTGGTTACGCTGGTTTCAATTTTTTTAAGTCCATCATAAACATCAATTTTTAATTTTGTTTTATCACTTTCCAATAGATTTTGATTGATTTCAATAAAAAAAGTTCCATTGTTCATTCCTTGTTTTGGGATTTTTATAGCTTGTTTTCCTACTACTTTTAAAGTTCCATTTATGCCAACTAATTTGAAATGAATGTCATTAAAATCAATGTTGGTCTTATTTATAATTTTAAAAGTATAGATGTTACTAATATTATCTCCTTTGTGTTGAAACAATTGTCCTGGTAATCTCAAAATACTGGCTTCTACATCTGTACGTAAAAACAATAATCCTATTAAAATCCCTGTCAAAATAAACAATACAGCGGAATAGCCTTTCATTCTGGGTGTGAACTTGAACGTTACTTTTTTCTCGATTTCATCTTCCGAAGCATAACGAATCAGTCCTTTTGGCAAACCCACGCTATACATAATGGTATCGCATTCATCAATACAAGCGGTACAATTAATACATTCCATTTGCGTCCCGTTTCGAATATCAATTCCAGTTGGACAAACGTTCACACATTGTTTACAATCGATACAATCGCCCTTTCCTGTTGTTGCTCTGTCCTCTTGTTTATTAAATTTAGCCCTACCCACTTCTTTTTCACCTCGAACAAAATCATACGCAACATTTATCGATTTATCATCTAATAAAACGCCCTGCAATCTTCCGTAAGGACAAGCGATAATACAAACCTGTTCTCTAAACCATGCAAAAATAAAATAGAAAACTCCTGTGAAAATCAATAAAGAAACTAAAGTACTTACATGGTTTTCGGGTCCTTCTTCAATCATTAAAAACAACGTATCGCTGCTGATCAGATAAGCCAGAAAGACATTGGCAATAAAAAAAGAAATAAGTAAGAATAGAGTCCACTTAAATCCTTTTTTCCTGATTTTATCACCATTCCATTCTTGTTTTTCCAAACGAATTTGGGCACCACGATCGCCTTCAATCCAATATTCAATTCTTCGAAAAACCATTTCTAAAAAGATAGTCTGCGGACAAATCCATCCGCAAAATATACGTCCAAAAATTACCGTAAAAAGGATGACGAAAACGACGCCAACAAGCATAAAAAGAACGAAAAGATAAATATCTTGAGGCCAAAATGGAAATCCGAAAATATTGAATCTCCTTTCCAATATATTGAACATCATGAACTGATTGCCATTAATCTTTATAAAAGGATTGGCGACAAGTACAGTCAACAAAAAGTAACTGACCCACTTTCTGTATTCATAAAATTTACCTGAGGGTTTTTTAGGGAAAATAAATTTTCGGTTCCCTTCTTCATCAATCGTTCCAATAGTATCTCTAAAAGCTTCGTCTGGTAATTTTGACATTTTTTTATTTTTGAATATTTAATCTAAAAAACTACGTTAAAGTTTTAGCCTTTGACATTGTTAATAGACTAACCTATTATTTTTTAACTTCAGTGCTTAAAGCAACCGTTTTAGGTGCATTCTCATCTACCCAAACTTCACCATCTGGTGCTTTTGGATCTTTAGGATTGCTTCCTTGTAAAGACAATATATAACTGGCAACATGCTGAATCTCTTTAGGCTTTAAAGTACCTTTCCAAGCAATCATTCCTTTTCCATCACGGCCTCCATTTGTAATGGTATGGAATAGATTTTTAATTCCTCCGCCCAAAATCCAGTTAACATCCGTTAAATTAGGTCCTATCTGTCCTCCAGCATCCGCTCTGTGACAAGCCGCGCAATTCGTTGTGAAAATTTCTTTTCCAGCCGCTAAATCAGCCGGTTCCGTCAATAAAACAACTGTTTTTTCATCCATTAAATCCGGTGCAGTTTTCATGTATTCGGCAATATCAATTTTGGCTTGGGTAACCTCTTTTTTAAGTTCCATTTCTTGATTGTCTGCTCCTAATAATTCAAATCGAACCATATAAATTAAGGCAAAAACAATACAGGCATAAAATGAATATACCCACCAAGGCGGTAAATTATTGTCTAATTCCTTGATTCCATCATAATCATGCTCTAACAATAATTCGCCTTCATTTTCTAATGGTACTGAATTTGTTAAACTTTTTATCAGATTTTTGAACCATTCTTTTTCTTTTAGACCCAAAGAATTAGCTTCTTCTAATTTTAGTTTTTGTTCCTCTGATAACAATTGATAGGTAATCGTATCAACGGCACTCATTGTAATTTCTATTGCTGTCAAAAGGAAAAGAAACACAAACAAAAAGACGGAAACCATTGGGAATTTTATAAATGCCGGTTTATCTCCAGAGTCAATAAAATATTCCATTGCCCCAAATACAGCAAAGAAAATAACTGGGACTCTAACATATGCTGGAATTAATTTTTTCATTTTCTAAATTTTAAAAAATTATACTATTTAATTGTCGTTCAAAGGAATTTGGCTCAATTCATTAATCTTTTCTTTTTTATATGAGAAAACCCACATACCAAGTCCTACAAAAAAGACGAAGAAAATTAATAACGATACGATTGGATATATCGCAACTCCGTCGATAGTTTCCATATTGTGTTTTATTTGTTCGAACATGACTTTTATTTTTTAGCTAGATCTTTTACTTTAATATCGGTTCCAAGTCTTTGCATGTAAGCAATCAAGGCAACGATTTCCCTTTCGTTCATTGGAACAAATTTTTCTCCTCTGGCTAATGCTTTTTTCTTGCTTTCATTGTAACTTTTGACAAAGTCAGGGTCGTTTTTCAAGTTTTCTTCAATTGCAATGGCTTGTTTTCTTAAATCCTCTAAACCACTTGCAACCTGAGCTTCTGTATAAGGTACGCCCAATGTAACCATGACTTCCATTTTCTTTTTGGTTAAAGAAATATCCATTGGTTTATTATCAAACAGCCATTTATAACCTGGCATAATTGATCCGGCAGATATACTTTGAGGACTCCAGAAGTGGTTAAAATGCCAATTGTCATTGTATTTTGCTCCCACTCTTAATAAATCCGGACCTGTACGTTTTGAACCCCAAAGGAAAGGATGATCGTACACGAATTCCCCTGCTTTAGATTGTGGCCCATACCGTTCCACTTCACTACGGAATGGACGAACTGACTGCGAATGACAACCCACGCAACCCTCACGAATATATAAATCGCGTCCTTCGAGTTCTAATGGAGAATATGGTTTTACGCTTGCAATTGTTGGAATATTGGATTTAACCATAATCGTTGGTACAATTTGGATTACACCTCCAATTAAAATTGCTATTGTAGCTAATAGTGTCAATTGGATCGGTTTTCTTTCTAACCAAGGGTGAAATTTCTCTCCTTTTACTCTTCCTGCACTAATTTTCAATAATTCAGGAGCTTCGGCTAATTCATCTTCTATTTTAGAACCTGCTCTTACTGTTTGAATAATATTATAAACTAAAACAAACATTCCAGTTAAGTAAAGGGTTCCACCAATAGCTCTCATCCAATACATGGGCATAATTTGAGTTACTGTTTCCAGGAAGTTACCATAGGTTAAAGTTCCGTCCGGGTTAAACTGTTTCCACATAGAAGCCTGTAAAAATCCGGCAACATACATGGGGATTGTATATAATATGATCCCTAAAGTCCCAATCCAAAAGTGGAAATTAGCCAATTTAAGAGAGTACAAACTACTTTTGGTCATTCTGGGAACCAACCAATAGATCATACCAAAAGCCATAAATCCGTTCCAGGCTAATGCACCTACATGAACGTGGGCAATAATCCAATCCGTGTAATGCGCAATTGCGTTTACATTTTTCAAAGACAACATCGGACCTTCAAAAGTAGCCATTCCGTAACCTGTGATCGCTACAACAAAAAATTTCAAAACTGGATCCACACGTACTTTGTCCCAAACTCCTCTCAACGTTAAAAGTCCGTTTATCATTCCGCCCCATGATGGCGCAATCAACATGATAGAAAAAGCAACACCTAAATTTTGCGCCCAGTTAGGCAATGCTGAATACAATAAATGATGTGGTCCAGCCCAGATATATAAAAATATTAAGGACCAAAAGTGAACAATCGATAATCTATAAGAATACACCGGACGATTAGCCGCTTTTGGAACAAAATAATACATCAATCCTAAAAAAGGCGTAGTCAGGAAAAAAGCAACCGCATTGTGCCCGTACCACCATTGAACTAAAGCATCTTGAACTCCCGCATAAACAGAATAACTTTTCATAGCAGAAACTGGTAATGATAAACTATTGAAAATATGCAAAACTGCCACAGTAACGAATGTCGCTAAGTAAAACCAAATCGCAACATACAAATGACGCTCTCTACGTTTCAGGATAGTTCCAATCATATTGATTCCAAAAACAACCCAAATTAATGCTATTGCTATATCTATAGGCCATTCCAATTCAGCATATTCTTTAGAAGAACTGTAACCCATTGGCAAGGAAATGGCAGCGGCAACAATAATTAATTGCCAACCCCAAAAATTCAGATTACTCAAAAAATCACTAAACATTCTGGCTTTCAGCAATCGTTGCAAAGAGTAATAAATCCCTGCAAACATAGCATTCCCTACAAAAGCAAAAATAACGGCATTAGTATGTAAAGGTCTTAATCGACCATAACTCAACCACGAAATCCCATCAGTTATATTGGGGAAAAGGAACATAAAGGCTAATGTAAGCCCCACTAACATCCCTACCACTCCAAATACAATAGTTGCGTAAATGAATTTTTTTACAATTTTGTTGTCATAATAAAACTGTTGCATTTCCATAATTAAATTTGTTTTTCTTCTATTGTTTGTATTTCCTTTTGGGTTGCTTTCTTGATTTCGTCGTCAAAAAGCATTCTGACCGACGGTGTGTAATCATCGTCATATTGTCCTGTTTTTACTGCGAAAATAAATGCAATAAAAAAAACAAGAGCTACGATTATACTGATGGAGATTAATAAATAAATGACACTCATACCTTACTTTGTGTTAAACAAAATTACATTGCTGTTTTCTAAAAAAATATGACATTTATCATACTTACACTTTTAGTCCAAATCATTAGCACACTCCTTTTAAAAGCTTGCATAATTCTATTTATTCCGCGCATAATAATTACTCATTACTGTCACAAAACTAAGAATCGTTATGGTACTCAAAGGCATTATAATGGCAGCAACCAAAGGCAATAAATTTCCGGTAACAGCAAATGATAACCCCACCACATTATACAATAATGATACAGCAAAACTCATTTTAATAGTCGTAATGGATTTCTTTGACAGTTTCAAAAAATAGTTCAGTTTTTGAAATTCATTGGCATCTAAAATAGCATCACAGGCCGGTGAAAAAACATTCACGTTTTCTGAAATTGAAATCCCTACGTTACTTTGTGCCAAAGCTCCAGCATCATTCAATCCGTCACCTACCATCATCACATTTTTACCTTTCTGCTGTAATTTTTTAATGAATTCTAATTTTTCTTCCGGTTTTTGATTGAAAATTAATTCCGTGCCTTTCGGCAAAAGTTTTTCTAAAGTTGACCGTTCTCCTTCATTATCACCAGACAAAACCTTAATTTGATATTTACTGCTTAAATTCTTGAAAAGCTCCTCTAACCCTTCTCTGTATTGATTATTGAAAATGAATTTTCCATAATAAACACTATTTATTTTTATATGAACAGATGTTTGCTGAATGTTCTTTTCTTCTGTTTTTTCTACATAAGCTGCTGAACCAATTTGAATTTGGTATCCAAAAATTTGAGCCTGAATTCCCTTTCCTGTAATTTCCTCAAAAGCATCAACTTTTAACTTTTTGGTTTCCTTTGCCAATTTATTTTGTAAAATCGGAACTGGTAAATACTCATATAACATTCTGCTCAACGGATGATTGGAGGCCCGAAGTACATTTTTAATCAGTAACAAATTTTCATTAGTTAGAACGTCACCCTCATACGATATATTCGATTTTTTATTGGTGGTAATGGTACCCGTTTTGTCAAAAACAATGGTATCTACTTTGGCTAATTGTTCAATAACTAAAGCGTTTTTGAGATAGAATTTCTGCTTCCCTAAAATTCGCAATACATTCCCGAAAGTAAATGGTGCAGTCAATGCCAAAGCGCATGGACAAGCAACAATGAGTACGGCTGTGAAAACATTGAAAGCAATAGTAGCGTCAATAGAAATCCAATATCCAAATACAGCAAAGGCAATTAATAAAAGTATGGTCGTAAAATAACGAGAAATTCTGTCTGTTATCGTTTTGTGTTTTTGTTCTACATTTTTTTGGAACACATCATTACTCCATAATTGCGTCAAATAGCTTTGTGAAACGGAATGTAAGACTTCCATCTCTATCACTTTTCCTATTTGTTTTCCTCCTGCAAATACTTTATCACCAGATTGTTTGGTAATAGGAATCGCTTCCCCAGTTACAAAACTATAATCTATTGCTGCTTTTTCAGATATTAAAATACCGTCAACAGGAATGAGTTCTTGGTTTCTAATGAGTAATCGATCCCCTTTTTCAACTTCGAAAACAGCGACACTTTCTTCCGAAGCATCTGTATTAATTTTGGTAATTGCTATTGGAAAATAAGATTTAAAATCCCTTTCGAAACTCAAAAAACTGTAGGTTTTGATTTGGAACATTTTACCCAAAAGCATAAAGAAAATCAATCCTGTTAAACTGTCAAAAAAGCCAGAACCATAATCCATCAGGATGTCGAATGTACTTCGCACAAACATCACAATAATTCCCAAAGCAATGGGAATATCGATATTGAGCATTTTAGATTTGATACTTTTATACGCCGAAACATAATAACCACTGGCCGAATAGAAAAAACTGGGTAACGACAAAGCAAAAATCGCACCTCTGAAAAAATCACGGTATTGGTCCAGCCAAAATTCCTTAACCTCAAAATATTCAGGAAATGAAAGCAACATGATATTCCCAAAACAAAAGAAGGCAACACCTAATTTATAGGTCAAACTTCTATCGATAGTGCTAGTTCCCGTTTCATAATTTTCAAGACTGATATAGGGTTCATAACCAATAGAGCTCAATAAATAAACAATCGTTTTTATTGAAACTGCTTCGGGATTGAAAGTGATTCGAACGCTCTTTTCAGGAAAATTGACCTGAGAAGTACTTATTCCTTTTTGAAGACGCTGTAGATTTTCCAGAATCCAAATACACGAACTGCAATGAATATGAGGAATATTAAGTGAAATAATAGCGGTTGAATTTTCTTGAAACTCCAAAAGTTTAGAAACTATACTTTCATTATCTAAAAAATCATATTTACCATTACTATCTTGCGGGGTTGCTCCAGGGGATTTTTCAAAATCATAATAACAAGTCAAATCATTGAGGCTAAAAATTTCGTATACGCTTTTACAACCATTGCAACAAAATTTTTTGGCATCAAAAATAATTTGATCTTCTTTTATAACATCTAACCCACAATGGAAACAGTTTTGTGTGTCCATAACTTTGCTCATTTTACCTTGAACAAAGGTCACAAATGGAATACGTTAAAAATATGACATTTATCATATTAAAAAGTTATTTTTGTAACGCAAACCAAATGACAAACAAGATGAGCAAATGCGAACAATGTATCGTTAGAGAATTTAGCTCTTTGAAAGCACTTACTAAAAATGAATTAGTACATCTTGCGGATTGTAAAACCTCCCATATTATAAAAAAAGGAACTATTATTTTTGAGGAAGGTGAAAATGTGAATGGAATTTATTGCATAAAAGAGGGTGTATGCAAACTAACCAAATTAAGCCCCAACGGTAAGGATCACATTGTAAAACTAGTTACAAAAGGAGAATTGTTAGGACAACGTTCCATGATCAGTGACGAACCCGTAAATTTAAGTGCTATTGCCCTTGAAGACATGGAAGTTTGTTTCATTCCAAAAGCCGAAGTAATGAGTTTCTTTGACAAAAACAATCAGTTTTCGATGAATGTGATGAAAACTATTTGTGGAGACCTAAAAGAGGCTGATGATCATATGGTCAATTTGGCACAAAAAACAGTCAAAGAAAGATTAGCAGAAACACTTCTTTATTTAGACGATACTTTCGGAAAAAATGAAGATAACTCCTTAAAAGTCCAACTTTCAAGAGAAGAATTAGCCAGTATGATTGGTACGGCCACCGAAAGCTGTATTCGATTATTATCAGATTTTAAAAAATTAGGATTGATTGAATTGACTGGTAAAAAGATTATTTTAAAAGAAATCAATGCCCTAAAAAAATTAGCAGAGTAATTTTAATCATTTAGCACTGTTCATTAAAAAACTGAACACTATAATTTCTTTGTTTCTTCCCAAAATTTGAGTTATTTGGAAATCTATGATTTCCAATTACTATTTATTAGGAAGACGCTTCGCTTCTTCCCAAAAAACATCCATTTCTGCAAGTGTCATATCCATCAATGGTTTTCCTAATTCTCCCGCTTTACTTTCTAAATATTGAAAGCGCTTAATAAATTTTTTATTGGTTCGTTCCAAAGCATCTTCGGGATTTACATTTAGAAATCGAGCATAATTTATCATTGAAAACAAAACATCTCCAAACTCGGCTTCTATTTTATCCTGATCACCAGCTTGAACCTCAACTTGCAACTCTTCTAATTCTTCCTGAACTTTATCCCAAACCTGATGCGATTCTTCCCAGTCAAATCCTACTCCTTTTACTTTATCTTGAATTCTGCTTGCTTTTACTAATGCGGGTAAACTTTTGGGCACACCCTCCAAAACTGATTTTTTACCTTCTTTGAGTTTCAGTTTTTCCCAGTTTTGCTTCACCTCTTCTTCATCTTTTACAACTACATCACTATAAATATGTGGATGACGGTGAATTAATTTTTCACAAATTTCATTGCATACATCTGCCATGTCAAAATCATTGGTTTCGCTTCCTATTTTGGCATAAAAAACAATATGCAATAACAAATCCCCTAATTCTTTTTTGACTTCATTTAAATCATTATCTAAAATAGCATCGCCTAATTCGTAGGTCTCTTCTATGGTAAGATGACGCAAAGTTTGCATGGTTTGCTTTTTGTCCCAAGGGCATTTTTCCCGCAAATCGTCCATAATATCTAATAATCTTTCGAAAGCTTGCAGTTGGTTTTGTCTTGAATTCATAAGAAATGATTTTTTGTAAAAATAAAAAATCCTGTTCAGGAAAATAGCTGAACAGGATCAAATAGTATATTAAATAGAAACTACTCTTTTGGAGCTTTTGCTTTTGTTGCTGGAGCTTTCACTTCTGTCTCTTCAGCAACAGCAACAAGCTCTTCGGCAGCTGGCGTTTCTTCAGTTGTAGCAGATACTTCATCAGTAACTAATCCTTTTGCCTGAAGCATATTATACCAGTTTAAAATTTTCTTAATATCTGATGGATAAACTCTTTCTTCATCATAATCAGGTAAAATTTCTTTAAAATAAGCCGTTAATGTAGCATTATCTTCTTTATGAGAAATCGCCGCACCTTTATTTTCTTTATCTGCAATTTTTTGCATGACATCAGCTAATGGTTTTTCGCCTTCATACGTATAAACTGAAATCTCGGACAATAAACTCACATTACTTTTTAAATTTACTGTAATTTTTTTTCCGTCCACTAATGATTCTGCAACAAACCCAGTGCGTGTTTGTACTCTCAAAATGTATAAACCCGGTTTCCCGGAAATGGATAATATTTTTTCTAAATTCATTTTTTTGTAATTATTTATTAAGAATTTGACTTATTTATTTTTTCATTAAAAACCAAAAACCATACCAAGCTAAAGCTATATATGGAAATTTATCTTCCTTTTTTGGCAAAAAATTTCATTCGGTACTCTTGGAATGTTTTGCCTTCTAAGATATTTTTCAATTTCTTTTGAATCAAACGTTTTTTCAATGTCGAAATTTTGTCTGTAAACAAAACCCCTTCGATATGATCGTATTCGTGTTGTATTACTCTGGCGATTAATCCTTCGAATACTTCGGTTTTCATTACAAAATCCTCTTCGCAATACTCAATAGTTATGGTTGGATTTCGATAGACATCTTCACGAACATCTGGAATACTCAAACATCCTTCGTTGAAACTCCATTCTGGACCTTCTTCTTTTATCATTTTTGCATTGATAAAAGTTTTTTTGAATCCTTTCAGTTCTTTTTGTTTAGAATCTTCTAAATCTTCATCATCACTAAAAGGTGTTGTATCGATTACAAATAAACGAACTGCTAATCCTACTTGCGGTGCAGCAAGTCCGACACCGTAAGCATTGTACATCGTTTCGTACATATTGGCAATTATTTCTTTCAAGTTGGGATGTTCTGGCGAAAGAACTTCTCCTACTTTTCTTAAAACAGGATCACCATATCCTATAATTGGTAAAATCATTATTTTTGTATTAGGTAATATCTACTAAAATCCGAATATACTTCCTTTAATTCAGTCTGCAAAAATAGTAAAAAAATAGACAATCATTAATCCTGAATTGATAATTAGTGTTTTTTTACGATTAAGTCCAAAACACCTCTATTTATCCTTTGAATAATTCGTACAATTCTTACCTTTGTTTGTAATTCTACTATATGATTTACAGAATCCGAAAATTTACCGACAGTACCTATTTCAATAATGCCTTAAAAGTAACAATAGCAGCTGTTCTACCTGTTTTGTTGTTTTCTTTTCTTGGTGATTTTGAAATCGGATTTACAATAGCATTAGGTGCTTTTTTTACCTATCCCAGTGACATTCCAAGCAGCTTAAAACATAAAATTAATGGTGTTCTCGTTACCGCTTTTTTAGTTGCCGGTGTCAATTTGTTAGTCAATATTATGCATCCATATTCTTGGATTTTTTATCCTTTTTTAGCCTTGTTGATTTTCTTGTTATCCATGATTTCTGTATATGAAAAAAGAGCCACAGCGGTTTCTTTCTCTACACTGCTTGCAGTTGCATTAGCCTTTGCACATTTACATACCGGCTGGGAAATGATTGAATACTCAGGATTAATTCTGGCTGGAGGTTTGTTCTACCTCCTAATCTCGCTCATTTTTCATTATGTAAGCCCTCATCGTTACATCGAATTACAAATCGCCGAGTGTATCAAACTCACGGCAAAGTATTTAAAACTAAGAGGTGATTTATGGACCATTGACGCGGATAGAAAAGCAATTATTGAGAAACAACTACATCTTCAGGTAGAGCTCAATACCATCCGGGAAAACATAAGAGAAGTACTTATTAGCAGTCATACTAATTCTGGTTCTTCCAATCAAAACCGAAAGATGCTTATCGTTTTTATTTCTTTGATAGAAATTTTGGAACTTGCTTTATCCACTTCATTCGATCATGACAAGCTACACCAAAAATTTGACGATCATCCAAAGGTATTATTAACCTACCAAAGCTTAGCTTACAATCTTGCGGCAAGTTTAAAACAAGTATATAAAAGTGTCCAAAACCGAACCAAATATGTTTCTAAACATAATTTACTGGGGGACTTGAATTCTTTACAGGTTGCCATCACAGAATACGAAAACGAGTTAGGAAAAATGGCGGCTTCCGAAGGTGTTTTTATGCTGACTACCATGCTTCAATATGCCGAAAAGCAAGTTGAAAAAATAAAAATTGTAGAACGCGCTTTTACCTTAGCTATCAATTCATTGGATTTTAAAGGAAAAGACAAAGACTTAGAAAAATTTCTGACACCACAATATTATCCTTTAAGTACGCTAATTGAAAATCTCAGTTTCTCCTCCACTATTTTCAGGCATTCACTGCGATTAACCATAACAATTCTAATTGGTTTTATAATTGGTAATGTGCTGCCTTTTCACAACGTGTACTGGATTTTGTTGACTATCATCGTAATCATGCGACCGGGATATGGCTTAACCAAACAACGTTCTTTTCATCGAATTTTTGGCACTATTTTAGGCGGATTAATTGCATTTGGAGTGCTTACATTCATCCATAATAGCATTATAATCAGTGTTTTTTCTATTCTTTGCATGCTTTTAGGATTCTCCTTTACACAAACAAATTATAAAGTCAGCGCAACATTTGTGACGATGTATATCGTTTTTATTTATGGAATATTGACTCCCAATATTAATGATGTAATTCAATATAGAATTTTGGACACTATCGTTGGTGCTGCTTTGGCTTTTCTTGCCAATCACTTTTTATGGCCTTCATGGGAGTTTTTAAATATTCCCATTTATTTGGAAAAATCTATAAAAGCAAATGAAAATTACTTGAAGGAAATTTCTATTTTATATAACAAGAAGGGAACTATTTCTACTTCATATCGATTAGCCAGAAAGAATGCTTTTATAGAAATAGGAAATTTAATGGCCTCTTTCCAAAGAATGTCACAAGAACCTAAATCAAAACAAAAACAACTACCACAAGTATATAAACTAGCCATACTCAATCATTCCTTACTTTCCTCTTCAGCATCATTGGGAACTTATATTCAATCTCACAAAACGACATCAGCCTCTGAGGCATTTAATGTTGTGGTCGATACCGTTATTAAAAATCTCGATAATGCCATTGCGCTTTTGAAAGAAAATGATTTAGATATAAAAGAAAATATGCCAAAAGAAGATTTAACCATGCGTTTTACCGAGTTGAAAAACATTCGAGAAAAAGAATTAAAAGAAGGTATTCCTATAGATGAGGAAGCATTTCAATTGAAAATGCAGGAAGCACAATTAGTTATAGAACAGCTAATCTGGTTAACGAATTTATCCAAAAACATTCTCAAGACAACAAAAGAACTAATGGACTCCTAAAACTAAACCAAATATTAGCCATGACTTTCATCAATTAACACAAATTAATTCGTGGTGAAAAACTTTCAGAAGCTAAAGCGAAATGCATTAAAGTACATTGTTTTAAACTATAATTTTAAACCAATAAAAAAGCGCTGGAATTAGATTAAACTCTAAAAACCCGCGCTTTTATTTTATTATAAAATATCTAATTATTCAGTTTTAGAATTTCAGCAGTATCTTTTCTAATTTCGGCTAATAACGTTGGATTCGTATTCAAATCCTGTCCATAAGAAGGAATCATTCTTTTTAATTTTTCCTGCCATTCCGGTGTTTCAATTTCTTCTTTAAAACATCTTCCTATTAAATCTATCATAATCGAAACTGCAGTTGAAGCACCCGGAGAAGCACCAAGTAAAACAGATAATGAACCATCAGCAGTTGTGATTACTTCAGTACCAAATTCAAGTATTCCTCCTTCTTTTTCGTCTTTCTTGATAACTTGTACGCGTTGTCCTGCTCTTTCTAATTTCCAGTCTTTAGATCTTGCACCAGGAACATATTCTCTTAATGCATTAATTCTATCTTTTGGTGATTGACGTACTTGCTCAATCAAATATTTTGTCAGTGGAATATTCTTAATACCAGCAGCAATCATAGGAATGATATTATCTGGTTTTATAGATAATGGCAAATCTGAATAGGATCCATTTTTTAAAAATCGAGTAGAAAAACCAGCAAAAGGTCCAAAAAGCAATGCTTTTTCACCATTTATCATTCGGGAATCAATATGCGGTACAGACATAGGCGGTGCACCCACACTCGCTTTACCGTATACCTTAGCCTGATGTTTTGCAATCACTTCAGGATTGGTACATTTCAGCCATTGTCCGCTTACCGGGAAACCTCCAAAACCTTTTCCTTCCGGAATATCAGCTTTTTCTAACAATGGTAATGAACCACCACCAGCTCCTATAAAGACAAATTTGGTATATGCTTTTCTTTTTTGGCCTGTAGCCAAATCTGTAATTTTTATTCTCCAAGATTTATCCTCACGTTGTTTCAATTTTTGAACTTCGTGATGAAAATGCATCGTAACACCATCCAATTGCGTTAAATAATTGAACATGCTTCTGGTTAATTCTCCAAAATTTACATCCGTTCCAATTGCCATAGAAGTTGCCGCAACTTTCTCAGATTCATTTCTGCCTTCCATAACCAAAGGCATCCATTCCTTTAACTGAGAAAAATCAGTACTATAAAGCATGTCTTTAAAAAGTGGATTTGCATGTAATGCTTCATATCTTTTTTTAAGATACGCTACATTTTTATCACCCCAAACAAAACTCATATGTGGAATGCTTTTTATAAAATTTTCAGGAGATGAAACTTTTTTCTGTTGGACTAAATAAGACCAAAATTGACGAGAAACTTCAAAAGATTCCGCAATACTGATTGCTTTTTTAGGACTAATACTACCATCTTCACTTTCAGGAGTATAATTAAGCTCACAAAAAGCAGAATGTCCAGTTCCGGCATTATTCCATGCATCAGAACTTTCAGCAGCAGCAATATCTAATCTTTCGTAAATTTCAATTTTTATATCCGGTTGTAATTCTTTTAGGATTAAGCCAAGTGTGGCGCTCATTATTCCAGCTCCTATAAGAACTACATCACTATTTGAACGAATGGTTGTATCAGGCATAACAAAATTTTAAAGCGCAAAGATACTTTATATAACCATAAAAATTATAACAAATTATTATTAAAAAGTAGGAAATCAAGAAAACATTACGGCCGTTTTAACGCCTAAGAAAGAACAATTTTAAAATAATTTTCGCGTCAAATAATCTTGAAGCATTATCGTTGCTGAAATTTCGTCAATCAATGCTTTATTTTGTCTTTTCTTTTTACTTAAACCACTATCGATCATGGTTTGGAAAGCCATTTTAGAAGTAAACCGTTCATCTACCCGAATGACTTTCATATCGGGGAAATGATTCGTAAAATGCGTTACAAATCCTTTAATGATGGAAGCACTTTCTGAGGGTTCGCCATTCATTTGTTTGGGTTCACCAATAAGGACTGCTTCTACTTTTTCTTTGGCAAAATAATCCTTCAAAAAAGCAATGGCTGTTGCGGATGGAATGGTAGTTAAACCTGAAGCTATAATTTGCATTTCATCGGTAACAGCTATTCCTGTACGTTTTTGACCGTAGTCTATGGAGAGTATTCTTGGCATTTGCTTATTTTTTTCAAAGGTAACTATTTTAATTTTCCGATTCTTAGCAACAATGGAAATGTCACTTTCTTATCATTTTTTTGCCACGAAATTTTCAAGTCATCATAAATCAAGTCCAAAGGATTTTTATTGTTTTTTGAAATATAATGTTGTGTGGCTGACCACGTTTCCAGATATCCGATAAGTTCTTCAAAAGTCCATGTAAAATGATTTTCGAAAGGTTTTGCAGCAATTTCATCAAATAGAAATGGAATCGTTTTATAATTTTCATCCAAGTATTTCCGCTCGGCATCCCAATACGGACCTACAACATTATAATAAAAATTTTGAATTATCGTATCAGAATCTACATTGGTAGAAAACAATCCATATCCTAAAACAGCAAAGATTCCGTCTGGTTTTAAAATCCGGTAGATTTCTTTATAAAACGAATCAAAATCAAACCAATGAACCGCTTGCGCCACAGTTATCAAATCAAATTCTTGATTTTTAAAAAAGGTATTTTCAGCAGCTGCAACTTTATAAATTATATTATCAGAAGGAATAGCATTATCCAATTGATTCTGACTGATATCAATGGCATAAACCGTTTCAAAAAACCGAGAAAGTTTCTGTGCCACTTGCCCATTTCCAGTTGCGATATCGAGCGCGACCGATTTGTTTTTGACAAACGAAACCAAATAATCAATAAATTCGTCTGGATATTGCGGTCTAAATTTTGAATATTCAGCAGCTTGTTTGGAGAAATTATCTTTCATGTTTAGAAGATTTTCATTGATTCATCAAATTTACAACATTTAAAAAACATTAAACACAAAGCAAGTTAAATCTGTAACATTTTCAACTCAATTAGCCTTTTGGCTTTTGGCTAAAAAACATATCTTTGTCAAAAATTTAATTAAAATGAATCCATTACAAACTATTATAGAACAAGCCTGGGAAAACCGCGCTTTGTTACAAGAAACAACAACAACTGACGCTATCAGAGAAGTCATCGAATTATTAGACACCGGAAAATTACGTGTTGCGGAACCAGTTGGTGAAGGATGGCAAGTAAACGAATGGGTTAAGAAAGCGGTAGTGATGTATTTTCCAATTCAAAAAATGGAAACGTTACATTCTGGTATTTTTGAATATCATGACAAAATGTTGCTAAAAAAAGACTTCGCCGAAAAAGGAATTCGTGTAGTTCCCAATGCAGTAGCACGTTACGGCGCTTATATTTCAAGCGGTGTTATCTTGATGCCAAGTTATGTAAATATTGGTGCTTATGTTGACGAAGGAACTATGGTGGACACTTGGGCAACCGTAGGAAGTTGTGCTCAAATTGGTAAAAACGTACACTTAAGTGGTGGTGTTGGAATTGGTGGCGTATTGGAACCTTTGCAAGCTGCTCCGGTAATTATTGAAGACGGAGCCTTTATTGGTTCTCGTTGTATTGTTGTTGAGGGCGTTCACGTTGGAAAAGAAGCAGTACTAGGTGCTAATGTATGTTTGACTGCCTCTACAAAAATCATTGATGTAACCGGTGAAACTCCAGTTGAAATGAAAGGATATGTTCCTGCGCGTTCCGTAGTAATTCCTGGAAGTTATACTAAAAAATTCGCTGCTGGTGAGTTCCAAGTGCCTTGCGCTTTAATCATTGGAACCCGCAAAGCTTCAACTGATTTAAAAACATCATTGAACAATGCATTGCGCGAATATGACGTAGCGGTATAATCCGTTTTCGTTAAAAATTTTATAAAAAGACCTATTGGATATTTCAATAATTATTGTCAATTACCGAGGTTGGAAAGCCTTAGACGAATGTTTAGAATCTATCGATTCCATTACTTCAAAAACAATGGCATTCGAAGTTATCCTTGTAGATAATTTTTCTAATGACGGACAATTTACTTTTTTTAAACAAAAATATTCCAAGTTTACATTTATAGAAAATACTGGTAATAATGGTTTCTCAAATGGTTGCAACTTTGGTGCAAGTATTGCTACGGGAAACCATTTCCTTTTTTTAAATCCAGATACAAAACTTACTCTTCAAGCCCTTGAAACCCTTTTAGAAACAGCTGTTTCACATCCAGAAATTGGAATTTTATCCTGTTTGCAAATAAATGAAAACGATGTTTTTTACAAACAGAATAATTTATTTCCGGCTTTAGGACGATTTTTTGGTATCTCAAGATCTCTTTTTAGAAAGCTGAACAAAGCAAAACTGGAAGAACGTTTTAACAATACGGATGATTTATTTTACCCAGATTGGGTTACCGGAGCGGTCATTTTTATAAGTAGGGATTGGTTTAACAAAATTAAAGGCTGGAACGAAGATTATTGGTTGTATTTTGAAGATGTTGCTCTTTGCAAAAAGATATCAGAGAATAAAGGAAAAGTTGCCGTTACCCGAAAAGCTACTATATTTCATCAACATGGTGGTGCATCCCGACTAAATGTCAAGACTAAAGCACTTACAAAAACGGAAGTAATTATTTCTAAACACGTATACATCAGCAATCAATTTTCAACATTAATACAACTCAATTTACATAGTGTATTGATTTTAGGAGTACTCAGTGAGAAACTATTTTTGTCGCTTTTGAGCCTGTTTTTATTTTTTATTCCAAAATTAAAAGTGAATCGGCTGATGCTTAAAAAGCTGCTTATATATTATTTTAATGCAATACAAAAGCAAACCTGGATTAGTCCTCGTGCCATGAATTACTTGAAAACAAAAGCATAATTTTTTCAAATTTATTTCGAATGAAAATACTTGTAATTCAACAAAAAATGATTGGAGATGTTTTAGTAAGCTCCATATTATGCGATAATTTGCGTAAAGCCTATCCCAAAGCGCAAATTGATTATATGGTTTACGAATCTACACTTCCAGTTTTACAAGGAAACACCAGTTTCGACAATCTCATCCTTTTCCAGGAAAAGCATCAAAAAAGCAAATGGGAACATTTTAAATTATTGAAATCCATTCGAGCTGAAAAATATGATATTGTTATTGATGCCTATTCCAAATTAGAAAGCTGGCTTGTCGTATTATTTTCGGGTGCAAAACAAAAAATATCCTATTGGAAAAAAGGGAGAGACTTTCTTTATACGGATACTGTCATTAGAAAAAAAACGACCCATACGAATTTAGGTCTAATAATCGAACAACGATTAGCATTGCTAAATCCTTTACATCTGGATATTGAATTAGAAACATTTCCCAGAATTTATGTTACAAAAGAAGAGAATGATTTTGCTGTTTCCCTTTTTGAATCTCACGGTATAGACCACTCTAAAAAAACAATTATGGTCAGCATAATTGGAAGCAGTCCAGATAAAACCTATCCACTGGAATACATGTCTCAATTAGTAGATTTCATTGCAGATAAAGATGATCTGAATATTCTTTTTAATTATTTTCCAAAGCAAATTGAAGACGCAAGAACAATTTACAATAAATGTAAAGAAAGTACCAAACAGAAGATTTATTTTTCCGTTTTAGGGAAAAATATTCGAGAGTTTATTGCCCTAATGAATAATTGTGACATGATAATTGGTAATGATGGTGGCGCTATAAATATGGCAAAAGCATTAGAAAAACCTTCATTCATTATTTTTTCTCCTTGGATTGATAAAAAAGGTTGGGCTACATTTGAAGATGGAATTAATCATGTTTCGCTACATTTAACAGAGTTCAAACCAAATTTATTTGAAGGTAAAACGGCTAAAATCATAAAAAAAGAAACCATTGCGTTTTACAAAGAGTTTACTCCCGAGTTGATTTTTCCTTCTTTGCATACTTTCTTGGAAACACATTTAGAATAATACTCTATTTTTGTAAAACATCCAAAAATTAATGAAATACAATCACAACACGAATATTTCAGTTTTAATAATTACATTAAACGAAGAGAGTCAAATGAAAGCACTTTTGGCTGATTTGGATTTTGCTGACGAAATTATTGTTGTGGATTCATTCAGTACCGATAATACTGAGATTATTTGTAAGTCATTCAAAAAGGTAAAATTCATTCAAAATAGATTTGAAAATTATTCTTCTCAAAGAAACTTTGCGATTTCACAAGCAAAAAATGATTGGGTTTTATTTCTGGATGCTGACGAACGATTGACTACTGAATTAAAAAAGGAAATTTTATTTACTATAAAAAACAACCTAACATACGCTGCTTTTCTATTCCCCAGAACTTTTATGTTTGAAAATAAAGTATTGCATTTCAGCGGAAATCAAAGTGATAAAATTTTTAGGCTTTTCCATAAAAATCATGCAGAATATACATCAGACAGACTAATTCATGAAAAACTAAATGTAGACGGAAAAATTAGCATCTTTAAAAGCAAACTCACCCATTATTCCTATACCAATTATGAATCCTATAAATCAAAAATAGTACGTTACGGAAAACTTAAAGCTCAAGAGAAGTTTAACAAGAAGCAAAAACCTTCTTATTTATTTCTCCTTTTTCATCCAGTCTATAATTTTTTATATAATTATTTTGTCCGTTTTGGGTTTCTTGATGGAAAAAAAGGAGTGGTTATTTGTTATCTGAATGCATATTGCATTCAGATAAGATATAAGGAACTACAGCAACTTTGGAATAAAAGACAACCCTTATCTCCAAAATAGCAGTTTCTTTTTTCGGGCGATTTTTCTATGAAATTTCATCTGAAAATCATTGGTATAAAAACACATTTTAGCAAAAACTTCATCATATTCTTTATGGTAAAGTCTTGCATATTCTTCGCTCATGATAGTCAACATTTCTATTTTTGGCGTAAGCCTATGAAAATTTTTCATGCGAGAATTGAAATCCATAACCTCATGAAAGTTCATCCTGTTTAAATCTACCAAGAAAAATTCATATTGATTTTGAAGTCCCTTTTTAATCAAAGTATTCCCTGGTGAATGATCTAGAAATTCGATTCCTTTTTCATGCAAATCAAAAGTAAACTTAGTAAACTGTCGCAATATATTTTCGTGGTCTGGATAATCTGGATCTAACACTAATTCTCTAAAAGTCAACTCCGCTTGAAG
The DNA here is from genome assembly GCF_048284325.1 of Flavobacterium esculini. Classification (NCBI taxonomy): domain Bacteria; kingdom Pseudomonadati; phylum Bacteroidota; class Flavobacteriia; order Flavobacteriales; family Flavobacteriaceae; genus Flavobacterium; species Flavobacterium esculini. The sequence continues at coordinate 42,439 of NZ_JBLVPI010000004.1, forward strand.
ATGCTCGCTGATATAAAAACTGTTATTCAAGCCCATCCAATTATGTTTTTCAAAATAAGCTATCGGTTGTGGTGTACCAATACCTTTCTCCAACAAAGCAGTTGCGTATTCAAAGGAACGTCTGGCTTTAGATTTTCTGAAATATTTATAGACCACTTTATTGATTAAATGCGGTATTTTGAACGATTTAACATTAACCATTCTGTTTTCAAGTACAAATAATTTGATTAAATTTCGTTTCCCATCTCCAAAAACAGTTCCTGAATGACTGAAATCTTCTATCAAGGAATGAATCTCTTGTTCGTTTTTGAAAGATTTATAAAATTTGAAAATTTCAATCATAGCAGTATTATAATTATTAATGTATTAGTGTAAGTTCAAATAGGGTTTCCAAAAATCTATAACTTTCGGCTTATTTATCCCATGACAACCAAAAGGAAGTTTGTTGTTATTTAACTTTAAAGCTATTTTAGGCTTACGATCCATAGCAAAATTTAAAGCCTCCATATAGTCTGGGATCTTAAAATTCGGATATAATTCTGGTACTTTTATAGACCAAAAAACATCTTCTATTGCATAAAAAGGGCGCTCTTTTGCATTTAAAAAATCAAAAATAAAAGACTCTTGTTCTTGGGCTATATAACAATAAGAAGCTGTTCTGCGCAAAGAAAAACCTCCGTTTCCAACTTTAAAAAAAATCTTTTCCCGCTCATTTTTCTTTTTTGACCTAAACTTTCGAGCAATTGTATTGAAAATTTTCAATGCAATCGAATTCTCCAGTGTGGCAATCCATGGAGCTCCAATATAATCATACTCTTTTTCACACCATTCACTGAGTTCATCCTTAAAAACAAAAGCGTCTAATTGGTATATCAAAATAAATTCTGAGTCGATAAATCTTTCATAAAAAGAGAATGTCAAAAGCAATTCATTATATCCTTCAATACTTTCAAAATACTTTTTTTCAAAATATTCAACCGCAATAGTATTATACTTTTCAGTAATAAATGAGGTATCCAAACCTTCCGGTTGAACTAAAGAAATATCATATTTACTGAGCAACTTCATACACTGCAAAAAAGATTTTTCTTCTAATTCTCCAAAATAAGACTTGTATATCGGAATGAGTATTTTAATTGATTTTCCCATTTTAATGAAATTTACTGAATATTAAACCGCAAACAATCCTTGAGGCAAGGATGTCAAAGAGACAAAATTAATCTTATAATTAATAAAACTATAATTAATGTATTTTTTATTTACTGCTTATAACGTCTAGAATAACTATTTTTGCATTATAAATTACATTGACGATCCATTTTATGAACATAACAGAAGAAATACACAATGCCTACGAAGTAATAAAAGACGGCGGAATAATCTTATATCCTACTGACACCGTTTGGGGAATTGGTTGCGATGCCACAAATCCTGAGGCTGTCGCCAAAATATATAAGCTAAAACAAAGAGCCGAAACCCAAAGCATGATCGTTTTGATGAATGGCGAAAAAATGATGTATAATGTATTCAAGGACATCCCTGAAGTTGCTTGGCAAATCATGGATTTATCCGAAAATCCAACAACTTTAGTCTTAGACAAACCAAGAAACGTGGCTCCTAATTTAATTGCCTCAGATAACACTTTAGGAATCCGTATCGTGAAAGAACCTTTTTGTTTTAAATTAATGGAAAAGATGAAAAAACCATTGGTTTCAACATCAGCAAATATTTCTGGACAACCTACTCCAAAAAGTTTCAAAGAAATTAGTCCTGAAATTATAAAAGGCGTCGACTATGTTGTAAATTTGCATCGCGAAAAAATTTCCGAAAAATCTTCAACAATAATTAAACTAACGAATGATTCACAGGTAAAAGTGATACGTAAATAATTACGTTATTATTTGTCATTTCGACGAAGGAGAAATCTCATTAAGTGATTAAAACAATGAGATTTCTCCTTCGTCGAAATGAAAAATACAGAAAATGAATGAACTACAAAGAAGCCTTAAATAATAAAATTTTCGAAGTCATTTCTCAAGCTTCCCAAGAACTTAACATAGATAGTTATGTCATTGGCGGTTTTGTGAGAGATTTGATTTTGAATAGAGATTTCAAAAAAGATATTGATATTGTTGCCGTTGGCAGCGGAATCGAATTGGCTTTAAAAGTTTCCCAATTACTTCCAAAAAAACCAAAAGTTCAGGTTTTCAAAAACTATGGAACAGCGATGTTGCGTTTTGAAGATACCGAGATTGAATTTGTAGGTGCGCGAAAAGAATCCTATAATGTAGATAGTCGCAATCCTGTTGTAGAGAACGGAACGCTTGAAGACGACCAAAACCGTCGGGATTTTACGATAAACGCTTTGGCATTATCATTGAACGCAAAAAACTTTGGTGAATTATCAGATCCTTTTAACGGCCTGGAAGATTTAAAAAACAAAACAATCAAAACCCCTTTGGATCCGGATATCACTTTTTCTGATGATCCTTTGCGAATGTTAAGAGGAATTCGTTTTGCAAATCAATTGGGTTTTGAAATCGAAGAACGCTCATTGAACTCTATTACAAAAAATGCAGAGCGCATTAAAATAATATCCGGGGAGCGTATTGTTGACGAATTGAATAAAATCCTTTCTACAGACAAACCTTCCATTGGATTTTTATTATTGTTCAAAACAGGACTCTTAGATATCATTCTGCCGGAATTAACTGCTTTGAATCAAGTCGAAGAAATTGAAGGCCACACACACAAAAATAATTTTTATCACACTTTAGAGGTCGTTGACAACATTTGTCCTAATACAGATGATGTCTGGTTGCGTTGGGCTGCTTTGTTGCACGACATTGGAAAAGCGCCAACGAAACGTTTTAACAAAAAACAAGGATGGACATTTCATGGACATGAATTTCTGGGAGGAAAAATGGCGAAGAAAATCTTTGAACGTTTGCACATGCCTTTGAATCAAAAGATGAAATTCGTACAAAAAATGGTCATGATGAGTTCGCGACCAATTGTTTTGTCGCAAGATACCGTTACTGATTCTGCAGTACGTCGTTTAGTTTTTGACGCCGGTGAAGATGTAGAAAATCTAATGACGCTATGTGAAGCGGATATTACCACCAAAAACCCTGGCAAATTCAAAAAATACCATAATAATTTTGAAATTGTTCGAAAGAAAATTGTGGAAGTAGAAGAGCGTGATCATGTGCGTAATTTTCAACCTCCAATAACTGGCGAGGAGATTATGGAAATTTTCAACATTAAACCATCCAAAGAAATTGGAATGCTCAAAGAAGCGATCAAAGAAGCCATATTAGAAGGAGAAATTCCTAACGAATATCAAGCTGCTTATGGATTTATGTTAAAAAGGGCTGAAAAAATAGGATTAAAGATTAACGCTTGTTGAATTAAGGATTAATTGTTTTTAAAATATCTTTGCAAAAATTAGTTTCAAAAATGAAAAAGGAAAATAAATCAGTTGTAATTTGGTTGCTTTCAGGATGCTTTTTAATATTTTTAATGGTTGTTGTAGGTGGAATTACACGTTTGACTAATTCAGGACTTTCTATGACCGACTGGCATTTAGTTACTGATACTTTGCCTCCACTTTCGGAAGCAAAATGGCAAGAAGCTTTTGAAAAATACAAACAATTTCCAGAATATCAAAAAATCAATATCCATAACGACTTTACTCTTTCAGATTATAAGTTTATCTATTTCTGGGAATGGTTTCACCGTTTTATTGGACGAATTCTTGGTTTTGTTTTCATCATCCCATTTGTTTATTTTTTAATTAAGAAAAAAATTGACCGTAAAACCTTAAAAAAATGTGGCATTCTTTTAGGAATGGGTGCTTTTCAGGGATTTTTAGGTTGGTTTATGGTAAAAAGCGGTTTGGTAAATAATCCGGACGTAAGTCATTTTAGACTTGCATTGCATTTAACTTTTGCTTTTATCACATTTTCCTATACGCTTTGGGTTGCTTTGGATTTACTATATCCTGAAAAGAAAGAAATTGTAAAATCATTACGAGCAATTGCCCGTGTAGTACTGGCTTTTTTATTATTGCAAATTATATATGGTGGCTTTGTTGCGGGCTTAAATGCGGGTTTAATTCACAATCACTGGCCTTTAATGAGTGATGGACAGTTTATCCATGACAGTGTTTTTCTAGAACAAAAAAACCTGTTTTTGAGTTTCACAGAAGGAAAAAGCGGGGTTCAATTTGTACATAGAACATTAGCTTATTTTGTTGTTGGCATGATTGTTTTATTGTACTTTAAAAGCATTAATTTCACTTTAGACAAACCCCAAACTAGAGGAATTAAATTGCTTTTATTATTGGTTTTTGTACAGTTTGGACTAGGTGTTTTAACGTTGTTGTATGGTGTTCCTTTGTGGTTGGGACTCTTGCATCAAGTTAGTGCTTTTTTCTTATTGACCGCAATGACTTTTACTTTACATCGATTATCAAAATAATTTTTTTTACAATTTACACCTGACTATATTGTCGCATTTCTTTGTTCATAAACTTAAATGTCTAAACTTGCTGCTCCAGATAAATTTTTAGATTTATCCGATTACGGAAGACCATTCGGGAAATTCTTAGCCAATCAATTAAAGAATACCCGATTTACTCCCATTCATGTTACGCTGCTTTTTGGGCTTTCAGGGGGTATTGCAATTTACTGTATTTTACAAAATCATTACTTTTTAGCCAGTTTTTTCATCATCCTGAAATCGGGAATAGATGCTGCCGATGGTGAACTGGCAAGGATTAAAAATACGCCTTCCTACACCGGAAGATACCTCGACAGTGTTTTTGACATCATCTTAAACTTCTTGCTTTTTATGACCATTTGTTATGTTTCAAAAACTACTATCTGGGTTACCATTTTATCATTTATCTGCATACAATTACAAGGAACTTTATACAATTACTATTATGTAATTTTAAGAAATAAATCTGTTGGAGGAGATTCAACCAGTAAAATTTTCGAATATAAATCACCTAGAGCTTTGCCCGGAGAAAGCCAAAAATCAGTTGATATCTTGTTCCGGATTTACACTATTGTCTACGGTACTTTTGACAAAATAATTCACACGCTTGACAAAGAGGCCTACAAGGTAAAAACATTTCCACATTGGTTTATGACGACGCTTTCAATTTATGGATTAGGCTTTCAATTGTTGATTATTGCTGTTATGCTACCTTTGAATTTAATCGAATATATCGCTCCATTTTTCATCGTTTACACTTTGTTTATTTTCGTGTTAATTGGAATCCGAAAAACATTTTTTAAGGTCTAAAAACCACCATAGACACAATCTATTCGTAAAATTCAGTTTATTCAACACCAGAAACTTAAACAAAATCACCTCTGTTTTTAATTTAATAAAAAAAGTGTCATTACTTTATTTCAAATAGCATTCAAAATCCAGAACAATTTACCAAAAATTAAACAACAAATCCTCTTAATTACATAATAGTTTTTCCTCTTTCAATCGCCAAATTTGTAAAAGAAATAATATCAATTTAAAACTATACATTATGCCAAATTCAAAAGAGATTAAAGGAAACTGGAATGAATTAAAAGGAAAACTTAAACAAAAATTCGCGGAATTGACAGATGACGATGTGTTGTTTGAAGAAGGAAAAGAAGATGAAACTTGGGGAAAATTACAACAAAAATTAGGCAAAACTGAAAAAGAAATCAGATCCTTATTTGAATAATTTCAAGAGCTAAAAATCACTAATCTGTTTCAAAAGCCTTCGCTTAATATTTTCCTTTTATGGATTTTGTTTGAAGTTTTGAAACAGTTTTTTTATTACTTTAAATTACCCAATCCAGGTTTTAAATTCGGAAACTTTTTCTCTGCTTACAATCACCTCATCGACTTTATAAGAAGGCAAAATAACCTTCAAACGAGAATTACTGTACATCACAATTTCTTTAATTGCTTTAAGCGGGATAATGAATTTTCTATTGATTCGAAAGAAATCCAGAGGATCTAATTCCTGTTCCAAAAACTCCAACGTATTTTCAATTAAATAATTTCTATTGTCGAAAGTATGAATGTAGGTTCCTTTATTTTCACTAAAAAAACATTCGATTTCATCAGTAGTGATTACTTTCAAATGTTGTCCAATTTTTACTGTAAACCTTTTTTTATGATTTTTTTCAAATGGATTGATCAGCATTCTTTTGATTTGCTCAAAATCCATCCCGAAATCTCGGGAGCTTGTTTCTTGTTTTGGTAAGCGTGTTTTAAATTTAGAAACTGCCACTTCCAAATCGTCCTCGTCGATGGGTTTTAAAAGATAATCAATACTATTTAATTTGAAGGCGCGCAACGCATATTCATCATAAGCCGTCGTGAAAATTATGGCGCTTTTGATAGCTACTTTTTCAAAGATTTCAAAAGACAATCCATCCGATAATTGAATGTCCAAAAAGATCAAATCCGGATGTTTATTTTTAGAAAACCAATCAATAGATTCTTCTACTGAATGCAGCATCACTCCTACTTGAATGTGTAGCTTTTCAAGTTTTCGTTGCAGTAATCTGGCAGCTGGTTTTTCGTCTTCAATTATTATTGTCGTCATTTAATGTTGAATCGTTTATTTGGTTATTTGGTTAACTAAAACATGGGATTGAAAACTCATTTTCACTCCCATTTCTCACTTTTTTCTTTTTCCATTAATTCTTTAATTTTTTTCTCTTCCCACTCAGACCCAAAAAATATATTTCTTCCAAAAACAGATAATCCATGCGCTGTCAATCCAATTCCCCAAAACAGCGCTGTTGAAAAAGTTTCCCAACGCCAGAATATGTCGTTGTCGAGTAAGCTTCGATTAAAACTTGAAATAACAATAAATGCATTAACAATGACATAAACAATTAAATGAACGTAAAAACCTTTGATTCTTTTTACTCTTTTGTATGCTAGATTATAGCGCTCGTCCGGATTATACGTTTCCGTATTATAATCATTTAACATACTTCTTCTAAATCTTCCCATTTCCTTCAAAATTAAATTATCTCCAAGTTTCCTTGTTCTCTTTTTCCTTATCCATAAACTCTTTAATCTTTTTCTCTTCCCAGTCTTTCCCTATAAATGGCATATAATTAAAAACTTTCATGCCATGAAAAACAACCCCAATTCCCCAACCTAACATAGGCCAATAAAACCACAAATGTTTGGGAGAAGTGAGTAAATTAATCGCTAAAAGTCCAATGTTAACAACAATATAGGCTACTAAATTCCCATAAAAACCTTTAATTTCCTCTACTCTTTTTTTCGCTTTGTAATAACGTTCCTCGTTTTGATTGTTATTTTCCATGATGTTTCTATTTAAAATTACTTCAGGTTCAGTCATAAAAATTGCATTTATAACGGAATGCTAATACTATTCCCAAGTTTGTTTATTATCTTCTTTTTGCAAAATCTCCTGTATTTTTCTTTCTTCCCAATTGGTGCTATATCCAAAAACTTTCAAAGCATGCATAAGCAATCCAAATCCCCAGCCTGCAGCCGAAAACCAAAACCATTGAAAATGTGGAGAATAAGTTAGATTAATAAATATTAAAAAAGGAATGACACAACAGTATGAAATTAAGTTTCCATAAAAGCCTTTAAGTTCTTCAACCCGTTTTTTAGCTCGGTAATAAGCACTATTTTCACTGTAATTACTATTCGTTTCCATAACCGAAATTTGTTTGGATAAAATGGGTATTTTGACCGTAAAGGTTTTTTCATTTTGTTCAATCAATACTTTTCTATTGGTAATAATTCCATAGCGATTGATGATGTTTTGCAATCCTACACCTTGGCGATCTTGCAACACTTCTTTCTTTTGATACTCATTTTGAATAGCAAGGTAATCTCCTTCAATCGTAATGCGAATGTGCAAAGGCCTCTGTTCGCTAACAACATTGTGTTTTACCGTATTCTCCAATAAAAGCTGTAAAGAAAGTGGAACAACCTTAGCCTCAGGATTTATATTAGATGTTGGCAACTCATAAAACAAGCTATTTTCAAAACGCATTTTGAGCAGGTTCATATAAGTTTTGGCGAAAGCCAATTCCTCTTCAACTGAAACTAACTCTTTATCTTTTTGTTCTAATACATAGCGATAAATTTTTGACAATGAAGTCGTAAATCGTTGCGCATTCTCTGTATTTTCTTCAATTAAAGAACTTAAAACATTCAAACTATTAAAAAGAAAATGCGGGTCAATTTGATTCTTTAAACTCTCAAACTTTGCCGAAGCTGTGCCTGCAATTATTTTTTGTTCCGTTACTTCTTTTCTTGACGCCTGTTTCCAATTCGCCATGAAACTTCGAGCATGCATGAAGGTCGAAACACCTAAAGAAAGTATGATATAAAATAAGTGGACCCAAATCATTCTGTCATTAAAAAACTCAGCAGGATTCATTTTTTGAAAAACCACGAAAGTGATATAATCAATTATTAAAACAACTGGAACGGTATACAACACTGTAGCTATTATTCCAAAATACACTCTTAAATTAGTGTGTTCCAACCAATCCCATTTCTTATTCAGAATGGAGTTAATTACACCATTTCCAAAACCAATCCCAAAAGAATACAATGAACTTACCCAAAAAGTGGTCAATATCGTTTCAAAATCAAAACGGCCTTGGATTAAAGAAAATACAAAAGTAAAAATCAAAGCAATTTTAAGAGAAACAATTGTTCCTTTTTTAAATTCTGTATAGGTATGTATCCTTTGATTTTCCATTTCTTAGTTTAATTTTTTTTATCTAGTAAACCTTATTTACAGTTTTTCAATGCTTCAGTCGCTCTATCCAATCCCCATTTTGGAGAGAAAGGAGTTTCCGGTTTAAAAGTAGCAAAAAGTCCGATTGATTTTTCAATTTGGCCACACAAAGGTTTAGTGTCAATTCCTGTCCATTTTGCTCCTCCTATTTGAAACTCTGCTTTACCAAAAACTACTCTTGGATTTTCTGGCGCGATTGCTTCTGCTTTGGTATACAATTCCATTGTTTTTCCTGACAATTTCATTCCGTTTGTCATTGGGTCAAAAACAATCCAAGCGGTATTAATCATGGCTTGCATCACTAATAATTCTGCATTATTTGGATTTTTACCCATTTCTGTATCCAATGCATTTTGTGCTTTTGTAAGCAACAAATTCATTTTATCTTTATCCTGTGTTCCAAAAGCAGTGCTTGTATTTACCAACGCAACATAATAATTAGGCAGCCAACTCGTTTTTTCTGCTCCTGCAATTCTTTCGAACAAATCCGAAGCTTCAGTGCTTTTTCCTTCCTTCCAAAGTCCGAATGCTTTTCCCATTCCTTGCTCAAATTGCCCTTGAGCTGATAATAAACTGCATATAAATAATGCGATTGCGGTGATAACTTTTGTCATGATATTTAATTTTTAGTTGTTGATTAATTGTTTACCAAATTTACACTGGTAGTACCTTTTTTAAAATTTATACTTACTGAACTGTTGATTTTAATGGATGAATTGTAGGGACGTTGAAATACAGAGACGTTGCAATTCAATGTCTCTACAAATTCTTCAACTGGTTCTCTTTTTTATCATTGCTAATGGTCCAAAAAAATCCCAGAAAGAAAAACCGATCTGCAGTTGGCGTAATGGCCACCCTATTATAAACTCCGGCTGTATTTGGATTTTTCGCATAATCATAACCATACACATTTTGGCTTCCTAAAATATTAGAGACAGAGAAATACAAAATCTTTTGCGAAGTCAATAAATACGCCCAGTTGAAACTCAAACTGTTATAAGATTTTGTTTTTCCGTTCATGAATTTCGTTTCATTTGGGTTGTTATACGGTCGCCCGGAACTGTATAAATTTGTGAATCCAATTTGTGATTTCCAATCGTTTATCCAATATTTAGTAACAATCGACAAACTATGATCGGCAACAAAATTAGGAGTAACCTGGGCACTAAAATTTTTATAATCTCGCTCCGTATCGATGTACGAATACGAAACCCAATATTCTAAGTTTTTAATCGATTTCCCGTCTCTCCAAAATAAATCTAATCCTTTAGCATAACCAGAACCATTGTTATTAAACATCGAATTGTATTGTATTGATGGCGTATCATATTTCACCAAATTACTGTAATCTTTATAATAGGCTTCTGCTCTGAAGGTTTTTCCATTTTTATTGTATTGATAATTCAAAATATAATGTAATGCTTTCTCACTTTCGAATTGATGGAACTTAGAATATTTGATATAGTCCACATTTGGCGTTTGTGAAAAATCTCCATAAGCTAATGAAAGCTGACTATTTTTAGCCATTTTGTAAGCCAATGAAACTCTGGGAGAAAGAGCAGTTTCATTTAGTAAATCATTGTATGAAGCTCTCAATCCAGCTTTTGCAGCAAACTTTTTGGAGAAAAAAACATCCGCTTCGGTGTAAACTGCTCCGATATTTGAATTATAGCCATTCGTATTTGTAGTTCCTAAATTCTCTTTGAAATCCTCATTGAATTTGGTAATAAAATAATCTGCCCCAAAAGACAATTTCACTCTTTCAGAAAAACGTTGTGTTAATTTTAATTTCAAATGGGCGGCGTTTTCATCATTTGCAACAGCATCTGAATCCAATTTTATTTTATTTTTACTGTAACCATAACTCAAACCCGAAGTAATTTGCCAATTGTTGCCAAAACCGCCTTTATAGGAAGAATTAAAATAAAAATTAGTGTTGTTTAAATCAACTCTGATCTTCTGTGCTGAATTGATATTTTCCTGATTGATGTCGAATTTTGAGGAGTCAAAAGCAGCATATAATTTCAAAATCCCGTTATTGAAATTATAGCGATATACCGTTTCTCCAGACAAAGATTGATACGGACTATTCCAATCTACATTTTGCTTGATTGCAACTTGATAAGGCGCTAAATTGATATAAGCAGTATTCACACTCAAAGAACTTTTTTTCCATTTTTGAGTATTCCCAACTCCTAAACCAACAGTCATTAACGAAATTTCGGTTTTGTTTTGGTCGGGTTCATCTTGCGTATTCAATAACAAAACACTGGATAAAGCCTCCCCATATTCCGCAGAATAACCGCCTGTAGAAAAGGATATTCCATTAAACAGAAATGGCGAAAATCGACCGCGTGTAGGTAAATTTTGAGCAGAAGCGCCGTAAGGTTGCGCCACGCGTATGCCGTCTACAAAAGTTTGTGTTTCATTTGCCTCGCCGCCACGAACAAATAATCGTCCGTCCTCACCCACATTTTGCGTTCCGGGCAACGTTTGCAAAGCGGCAATAATATTCCCTGCCGAACCCGCAGTTGTAACAATATCCAGCGGTTTCAATACCGAAACTCTTGCTTTATCACCTGCTTCCAAATTTCCTGCGGTAATTATTACCGCATCTAATGCATTGACATTATCTCTTAATTTTATAGTTTTATTTTTAAAATTCGAAACATCGATCACCATTTTTGTAGTTTCATAGACTAAAAAACTCGCCACCAAGGTTTGATTGCCCGTTGCAGTAGTTGTAAAAGTAAACTCACCCGTTTCAGTACTGGAAGCACCATCATACGTTCCTTCGATAAAAACATTGGCTCCCACTATTGAATTTCCTTTCTCATCGACTACTTTCCCGGAAACAGTTGTTTGTGAAAATAGCGTTATCGAGCACAATAAAATAGTCAGCGTATAAATAATCTTCATGATATTTGATTTTTGATGAAACAAATATCCATTGGAAAAAAGAAATCTAATAAAAGTTCTTACCCAACTGTAGAAATTTTAGGATGAGTTGTTTTTATCTGATAAATCAATGATTGAAATATCATTTTTTACCCGAGCGTTTTATTTTATGATAAAACCTTAAATTTGTGTTCAATCAAATTTTGAAGAAATGAAAAAATCAATATTTTTACTTTTACTCGTATTTTATAGTTCGTCAATATTTTCTCAGGAAACTGCCTCTACTTATGATGAAAAGCTGGTAAAAACATTAAATGCCGATGAATATGGAATGAAGCACTATGTTTTTTGCCTGTTAAAAACGGGAAGCAATACTAAAGCGACAAAAGAGGAAACTAAAAAATTATTCGAAGGACATATGGCCAATATCAATCGATTAGCCAAAGAAGGAAAGCTAGTTGTTGCTGGTCCTTTCATGAAAAACGAAAGAAATTACAGAGGAATCTATATCTTTAATGCAAATAATATTGAAGAAGCAAAAGCATTTGTGGCAACAGACCCTGCAGTTCAATCAAATCTTCTTGAAGCTGAACTAACACTTTGGTATGGAAGCGCGGCATTGCAGGAAACGTTAAAGATTCATGATAAAATCGCCAAAAACAAAATATAATATGAAAACAGAAAAAGAAAAAATGATCGCCGGAGAATATTATTTGGCTGGTGATGCCGTTTTAGTAAAAGACAGACGAAAATCAAAAAATCTTCTTCACAGATTAAATGTTACCGAGTATAGAGTAACCAAAAAAGCGCGAGAAATACTGAAAGAGCTAATTCCGAATGCAGGAGCAAACCTGTATATTGAACCACCTTTTTTTTGTGATTACGGCTACAATATCAGTTGTGGAGAAAATGTCTATTTTAATGTGAATTGTGTTGTTTTAGATTGTGCCAAAGTGACCATTGGTTCTAATGTGCTATTTGCTCCAGGTGTTCAACTCTATACCGCATCACATCCACTTGATGCTGAACTGAGAAAGACCCATGAAAATGCTTTACCTATAACGATTGGAGACGATTGTTGGATTGGTGGAAATTCAGTTATTTGCCCTGGCATAACTATAGGAAATGGTTGTGTTATTGGTGCTGGTTCTGTTGTCACAAAAGACATTCCTGATAATTCATTGGCTGTTGGAAATCCAGCAAAAGTGATTCGGAAACTTAACGAATAAATTAAAATTATGCCACACGTTCTAGCAAAACTCAAAAATGTCCCGCTGGAAATCATCAAAGCTATTTTGGAAAAAGACAAAGCGTTTCATGTATCCCAAGGAATGTATTTAGAATACCTTTGGCAAAATGCCGATGATGAAAATGAAGTACAATTCCTCTTTAGGATTGATAATCTCGAAAAAACAAAAGCGATAATCCACCAACTTCATTCAGAGGCTTTAGTGCAAGATCCAACTGCGAATCTTCCTGAAATGACTTATTTAAAATAAAACGAAATAATTATGATTTCCATCAACAAAGTACACCATATAGCCATTATTTGCTCTGATTATCAAAAATCTAAAACGTTCTATACCGATGTTTTGGGCTTAACAATTATTCGGGAAATTTACCGTGAGGAAAGAGAATCCTACAAACTTGATTTGGCTTTAAATGGCGTTTACATCATTGAACTTTTCTCGTTTACAAATCCACCGCAGCGTACTTCGGGACCAGAAGCAACTGGATTACGCCATCTAGCATTTGAAGTAAATGACATGGACCAAACAATTGATTTTTTATCTTCAAAAAATATAGCGTCTGAAGCCATACGATTGGACCCAACAACAAACAAACCTTTTACTTTTATTGCTGATCCAGATAATCTTCCGATTGAATTTTATGAAAAATAAGACCGTTTTAACCTGCTAAAAAAGCATAATTCACAAATAAATCATAAAAAATAGTACTTATATTGATTTTAGAACCCCAGTCTAAGATTCTTTCTTTAAATTTGTAATACTCTCAAAAACTTTATTTTTTCAAATAAATCATTTTTATTTTATTTGGAATTACGGTTTGTAAAACAATTATTAGATGAACAATACTACCCGAATTAAAAAAAATTACCAATTAATTAAATTTCAAAAATTAGTTATTGTTTCTGTTCTAATTGGTTTTCTTTCGGCTTTTTTAGGAATTTCATTAAAGAAAATAACCGAATATTACGAGGAAATATTTTTTTATCAGGCTTCCTTAAATCCTATATATATTATTCTTTTTCCGGTTTTTGGTCTATCCGTAATATATTTCCTTAGAGAATATCTTTTTAGAAAAAAAGAAAATAAAGGGATTAAAGAAATTTTTGAAAGCACGAATTCAAAGTCCAAAAACTTACCCAATTATAAAATTCCATCCCATTTCATCAACGGATTATTGACTGTTGTTTTTGGAGGATCCACAGGAATTGAAGTTTCCACCGTTGTTGCTTCTGCGACTATTGGTTCTGTTGCCCAAAGAAAACAAAACGTATTCAGACAATACAAAACTGAATTGATCTGTGCAGGAGTTGCCGCCGGAGTTACCGCCTTGTTCAGCAGTCCTATTGCCGGAATTCTTTTTGCGATTGAAGTTATTTCCCGAAAGGTAACCCGAGCGTTTTTAATCAGTAATTTGATTGCGGTTGCAATAGCTTTTGGACTTGTTTCTTTATTAGATGAAAAACCTTTGTTTGCGGTAAGTATTGAAACTTGGCATTTAAGAGCGATTCCGTATTTTATACTTTTGGGGATTTTAGCCGGAATCAATTCCGTTTATCTTACTCGTTGTGTTTTATTATTTAAATCTCAATTTTCAAAAATAAAAATTCATTATTATAAGATTCTTATAGGCTCACTAATTCTGAGTATTTCCTTATTCTTTTTTCCACAACTTTATGGAGAAGGATATCACGCTATCAAGGGAATATTTGTTCATTCGAATGACGTGACACTTTCATTGGGACTGACATTTATTGGAATAATACTTCTAAAACCAATAGTAACTTCGGCAACGCTTGCTTCAGGTGGTGATGGAGGAGTTTTTGCACCAAGCCTATTCATTGGTGCCTTTTTAGGATTACTTGTTGCTTTGCTTTTAAATACCTATTTAAATGCGAATGTAATTCCTGTAAACTTTATGGTTATTGGAATGGCTGCGGTTTTAAGCGCCAGTATTCATGCGCCTTTTACAGCGATTTTCTTAGTTTGTGGATTAACGAATGATTATACTTTATTTCTTCCCATTTTGGTTGCTTGTCTGATTTCAAAATACACAGCCAAAATGATTTATCCATTCACTGTGTACTCCTATTCTGCCAGTTTATCAAAATAATAGTTTATGCCAATTGAAAAAATAAAAAGGAATTATCGTAAAACTAAATACATTCTTTACAAAGAAACTTTAGTTGATTTCAAAGAACATTTTTGGGCTTTTTTAGGATCGTTTATCGGTATAGGTCTAATGGCTTATATGCAATCCAAAACACTACTGCATTCAGATGTAGTTTTTTTGATTGGCTCTTTTGGTGCTTCAAGTGTTTTGGTTTATGGCGCAATCCAAAGTCCATTATCCCAACCCAGGAATCTTGTTGGTGGCCATCTTGTATCGGCGATTGTAGGAGTTACAGTAGCTAAATTTGCGCCCGATATTTTATGGATAAGTGCTCCTCTAGCTGTCTCATTCTCAATCGTTTTAATGCAAGCAACCAAAACGTTACATCCTCCTGGAGGCGCTACCGCATTGATTGCAATAATTGGTTCTCCAAAAATTACAATGCTTGGCTATTGGTATGTGCTATATCCTGTTCTAAGTGGTGTACTTATTCTACTGATTGTAGCTTTAATTTTCAATAATATGACCGCGAACAGAAGTTATCCAAATCATAAAAAGTATCACATCATTCGAAAACGAATTACCGATAAATTTAGAAACAGCTCATCTTAATTTTTAAAACACATTACTATTTTAGAAAAAAAGACAATCAATCACATACTCTCCTTACAGAATCATACGCAAAAATCTTATCAACAAATCTGAAATCTGTCCCGAAACTTCGGGATAAAATCTAAAATTAAATTTTACCTTTGACCTTTCAACAAAAACAAAGATTATGGTTTATAAATTTAGAGTAATTCTAGACGCAGAAGATGATGTTTTTAGAGACATTGCAATACTTGAAGACGATACTTTAGAAGATTTACACAATGCTATCTTTAATTCCTTTGGTTTTGACGGAATGGAAGTGGCTTCATTTTATACTTGTGATGAAACATGGAATCAGGAAGACGAAATTTCGCTTTTTGATACCGGAGATATTCCAGGGGAACAAAAAGTAATGAGCGATTATCAGTTATCGGATATTTTAGATAAACAAAACACCAAAATTATCTATGTATACGATTTCATCAACATGTGGACTTTCCTTGTAGAATTAGCCGCAGTAGAAGACCAGATTCTTGGAAATCTATATCCAGAAACGATATTTTCTCACGGTGAAATGCCTGATGAAGCTATGGAAAAAAACTTTGAATCAGATAATGCCGATGACTATAATGATGAATTTGAAGATGGACTGGACGAAGATGATTTAGACATGTTTGAAGGAGATGATAGTTTTGAAGACTATGGGTTTGAGGAGAATTGGAATTAAATAACTAAGCGAATAAGCATCAAGAGCCAAGATGAAAGACTTAAAAATTGTCATTTATCTTGGCTCTCTCATCTAAATATTAAATACAATATATGATCAACTTATATAATACCCATATCGAGAACTTATCAATTCATAGAGTTGGTAATAAAAGCAGAAACGAAGCTCTTTTTTTATCAGAGCAACCGTTTAATTTAAATGATGAAATTGTACCGTTGATGAAGGAGTTTTTCTTTAAACCTTTTAGAGAAAAAGAAGAAAACTATTTTCAATTTGCACATGAAATCGATTTGGATTATAATGACATGTTCAAATTTGCAACGGAAATTTTTGAAAACCCAAGTACTATTCATGAAGCTTCAAAAAAAATCACGAAACACTTATTTGAGCAATCCAATCATCCACACATCAAGAATGGAGAAGTATATGTTACGTATTTAACAAATGTGAGTATTGATAATAATGTGGTGGATGCGATAGGAATTTTCAAAAGTGAGATACAGGCTGATTTTTTACAATTTGAGGAAAAAGCAACGCACTTAGAAATGATTTTACAACAAGGTGTAAATTTAAATAAATTAGACAAAGGGTGTTTAATCTTTAATTACAAAAAAGAAGAAGGTTATAAAATCCTAACAGTAGATAGCAACCGTTATGATGCAAGATATTGGCTGGAACATTTTCTTTCAGTAGATGCTTTTGAGGATGAAAATTTCATTACTAAAAAGTATTTAAAATTCTGTCAGAACTTCGCCAAAGACGTTGTTTTTCCTGCCGAAGACAAGAAAGAAGAAGTGATGTTCATGAATCGTTCCGTGAATTATTTTGCTAAAAATGATCAGTTTGAAGAAACTAATTTCTTAAATGAAGTTTTAGACAACCCGGATTTGATTCCAGAATTCAAAAATTATAAAATAGACAAAGGAGAAAAATATAGCATTGAAGATGTAACTTCTTTCCCTATTGCCAATGCTGCAGTTTCTGACGCAAGAAAATCAATCAAAAATATAATTAATTTAGATACACATATCCAAATAAAAATGGATTTCATCAATCCTGAAAGTGCAGAAAAATTTGTTGAAAAAGGTTGGGATGAAGAAAAACAAATGTATTATTATTTAGTTTATTTCAATAAAGAAGAGAAGAGCTAGTTTTCACTGTTCAGTAGCAGTTTACATTTTTAATACTTAAATATTCAATCCCCAATTGCGAAAGTGAATGGGGATTTTTTTTGATTTTACAAGACAAAAAAGAGTTGTTAATTATTTTAACTGTAAGAAATATTATGTTTTTATTAACATAAAGTGTATTTAATCGATTTTATTTGCTATTTAAACGGTTATTTATTAAGTTTATCTTCCCAAATCTTAATACTCAAATTTATGAACACAATTGAAATCAAAGAAAAATTTCTGAAGAAAAACATTTTGTGTTCATTGTTTGGGCATAAAATTATCACAACCAGGAATGTCACAAATCATTTCAAAGAATTTAAATGTACTGTTTGTCATCTTGAATTAACTAACGATGAAAATGGTCAGAAAACATTTCTCACCCCAGAACTAAAAGAAATAAACGAAACATTAATTGGGTTTTATAAAAAAAGGGTTCATGCCGTTTAAAATCCGTTTCCATTTAACAAAATCATTTTATTTCAAAGCTCTAAATTAGTAGCTTTTTATTAAAGTCAATTTCATTAAATAAAAGCTTTCAAGAATTAAACTACTCCCTATTGCTAACCTACTAAAACCTTGAAAAGATGCTAATCCTTCTACTAATAAAATCTATAATGATATTGAGACAAAAAAATAACCAAAAAAAATTATTAAAGTACAATAGCATTCCCATTACTCAATTATTATAAATTTCTTTAAAGGATATTAAAATTTAGTGTCCAAAAAAAATCGACTTATTAAATTCGAATCATACTACTTAAAAAAAGAACCTAAAATTAGTCTATCCAATTTCGTTTATTAGTAATTTTGTATTCTAAATAAACTATCAGATGGATTATCATTTGTTCAAAGAAAGCCCATTCAAGACCTTAATTTCGTTTCACAAACTCATTGAAACTTTGGATGAAATTGCGGCAACCAATGTGGATTATCGTTCAAATTATGCAAAAGCTTTATTGAAAGAAATAGAATCTTTCCCGGAATTCAGAACTGGAATTGAGGATTTTAATTTAATTCATACTAACGAAACACTGATAAAATATTTATTAGCTGACCTATTCCCTACTGCTTTAACAAATAATGAAATTAAAGCGGTTACCATTCCTTTTCAAAATTTTACGTTTAATTTTACCGAAAGATTCAAAAAAATACTTCACAATGCCGGGACAACTTTTGACATGGCAATCCGGGATTTCGATGGCAATCAATTCTACATAATGAATTGCATTTTGATTTTGAACACATTCTACAATCAACATTTTGATTTCAACAAACCTTTGTTTTACGATATTCCAGATGCAAATGACATTATGAAACATTATAGAATTCTATATAATGCCGATTTTATGGAAATTATCCCGACTGATAAAGCAATAACATTAACTCCAGAAGATATCGATTTATTGATGGACAATTATGAGAATATCGATTTGTGGAAAGAAAAATTCCCGTCCGAAAGCTGGATTTTAAAAGGCTTTGGTATCGTATCTCTATTCGATGCTTCTATAGAAAGTGCCGTTTCAAACTTGAAAAGTAATCTTTTGAAATCAGAAAAAGATCATACTGAAGATAATCAAAATTTTGAAACTATTTTTCGTTCCATTTTCAAAATATCTGATTTGAAAGTTGGTTTTATCATTTATAATGAAGAGGATCAAACATTTGTAAAACCTCCTTATGATGACAAAAAAATAGGCAGTTTCATTCTTCACGATATGCAGGAAGCCGATTGTAAAAATCTCCTTTTTGGATGCTCTTTGGAAAATATTTTGGAACAAAATAAACCTTTTGTAATTTCAAATGTTGAAAAATTTGCCACAACACCGGGAAATGAAAAATTAGGAGAACATTTTTTAAGATTAAATATTCATAGCAGTATTCTTGCACCTGTAATAAAAAATGATAAACTTCTAGGTATTATAGAATTAGTTTCAGCAAAACCAAGAGAACTTAACAGCATTAATGCAAACAATCTGGATTTGATTTTACCTTATTTGGTAGATACATTGGAGCGCTACAACAATGATATGCAACACCATATAGAAGCTATCATTCAAAGGGAATACACAGCAATTCACCCAAGTGTTTATTGGAAATTCAGAAGAGAAGCTCAGAAATACTTTCAAACTAACAACCCTAATAAAGACTATATTTTCAAAGAAATTGTATTTAAAGAAGTGTATCCATTATACGGTCAAATAGATATTAAAGGCTCGTCTAATCATAGAAATGAAACTGTAAAAGAAGATTTAAAAAATCAATTGGAAGCTCTCATTCAAATCTTTGAAAATCAAAATTCAAATAGCAATCTGGTTTTATTGGAACAACGAAAATTTGAATTGCAATCATTTTATGAACAACTGGAATTCCCTCTTAAAGCTGATACAGAGCAACAGATTCAACTTTATATTGAAAAAGAGATTCATCCTATTATAAGGAACACAAAAACAAATGAGATCGGTGAAACACTAGAGCAAAATTATTTTGAGAGTTTGGATGAAAAAACAGGAATGTTTTACCAATCGAGAAAGAAATTTGATAATGCCATGTCTATTGTTAATAAAAAATTAGCCTCAATTCTTGATAAAAAACAAGTCGAAGCACAAAATATTTTCCCGCATTATTATGAACGTTTCAAAACAGATGGTGTGGAACACAATCTTTATATAGGTGCTTCAATTACTCCAAACAAAGATTTTGACAACATATACCTTCATAATTTAAGATTGTGGCAATTGCAAACGTTGTGCGAAATGGAATTGGAACACCATCAACTTAAATCTTCTTTGCCTTACGAACTTGATGTGACTTCATTAATTTTAGTATTTAGTTCCCCTATCTCAATCCGATTTAGAATGGATGAAAAACGTTTTGATGTAGATGGGACTTACAATGCCCGTTATGAAGTTGTGAAAAAACGCATCGACAAAGCCAATATCAAAGGAAGTAAAGAAAGAATAACGGAAAAAGAAAAAATTACCATCGTATACTCTCACAATACCGAACAAACCGAATATTTGAATTACATAAAATTTTTACAATTCAAAAATATCTTAGAACCCGCTATCGAGGAATTTGAAGTTGAGGAATTACAAGGCGTTTCCGGATTGAGAGCCATTAGAGTAAAAGTATTTAATAAAAATAAAGCACCCGATTCTAAAAACTATTCCTATCAGGATTTATTGGATGAACTAAACTAAACTCCAACCATTTTGAAAGCAATGATGAAAGCAACAACTGAGACAACTATTCCTATCATAAAAAGATTATAGGCAATTCTCAATAATCTGTATTTTTTCTCTAAAACTATTCCTAAGAAATATAAATCTTTAATCATCGAATTATAAATGTACTCTCTGTCTTTCATCATTTCGTTCATAGCCCATTCATAGTCTTGCAATGGCATTTTGTAGAAATTGCCAAAGAAAAGTAAATTCACTTTTTTATTTTCAATGTCTTGTTTAGTAAAAACGCCTTTTGTTACTTTTGGCCTTGTAGAAAGTATGGCAAAAATGATTGTGATTACGCTAGAAATTACCATAATAAAGGTTGGAATCACCAAATGGGCATTTTTTGGACTATCTAGTTTTGGAATAATCGTAGAAAGTGCAATTGAAATAATAATCGCATTTACAGAAAGTAGAATATTAGCCTTACTATCAGCAATACCACTCAAACGGGTATGATTACCAAGCGTAACTCTGAAAACAGTATCAATACCACGTTCCGGCTTTTCCTCTTTTTCTTTCTTCTTGTCTTCTTTTTTCAATTTTTTAGCCTTTTTATCGTCAGTTACATTATTTTTTTTTTGAATTCTTTCAATATTTTTCTCTTTTAAAGGTTGCCAATTTTCTAAAGCAAAATCAGTATAAAACCGATGCTTATTCACTAAAAAATCCCAGTTTTCAGCGGCCCAATCTTTATCCGAATATAATTTATCCTCTGTATTTTCCCATTCTTTTCTCAAAACTTCACAACTGGACAAATAATCATCACTAAAAAGATGATAATAATCGGCGTCTTTTATTATTTTTTCAAGAAGCGTTTGGGGCACATATTCCTTTGAAGTGGCTTTAATTAAGCTGGTGATTTCTGTAATGTATTCTTCTGATTTCCCTTTTTCTTTCAAAAACTGGGTAACTATAGCACTGCTGCAATTCTCGTGATTAGCACAACCATTTATGTACCCGGTATCATGAAACCAAGCTGCAATAAGCAAAATTTCTTTGTCACTGGTATTAACTTTCATACCCTCAGCAAGTTTTAAAACTGCTGCAACCATCTCACGTGTATGATTAATATTGTGGTAAGTATATGAATTAGAAAGTTTATCTTTGAGTAATTTAACAACAAAATCTTCGGCTTGTTCTATAAGATTCATAAGAAATAATTATACTACTAAATTATGGAATTGTTTTTGGATAATCGTTTTAAAAATAGGAATAAAACAAACTTTGGTTTTATTCTTTTGTTTTTAGTTCTTCAATCTTGCGCTACGCATCATGCTCAGTTTGGTAAAAATATTAAGAATCCAATATCACAAAACGTAATAGATAGTTCAAAAATTGTGCATACGTTCTATTTAATAGGTGACGCAGGAAATGCCAATGAAAAAAACGCTCAGCAAACCATTGGTCTACTTGAAAATCAGCTAGAAAAAGCAAACAAAAACTCGACTCTTTTATTTCTTGGAGATAATATTTACCCTAAAGGACTGCCCAATACTGACAGTCCAAATGAACGAATTATTGCCGAAAATAAGTTAACAAACCAACTAAAATTATCTAAAAACTTCAAAGGAAAAACTATTTTTATTCCTGGAAATCATGATTGGTACAATGGAATTAAAGGATTACAGCGCCAGGCCAAGTTTGTAACCGATTATCTGAATGACAAAAAATCATTTTTACCCAGAAAAAGCTGTGCCATCGAAGATCTGGAAATAAATAAAAACGTAACTCTTATAACTATTGACAGCCAATGGTTTTTGGAAGATTGGGATAAAAGCCCCACTATAAATGATGACTGTGATATCAAAACACGGGAAGATTTTTTTGCTGAACTAGAGAATATTTTGAATAAAAATCAAGAAAAAACAGTAGTTCTGGCGCTTCATCATCCGTTGATGAGCAACGGAACGCACAGTGGTCAATTTTCATTAGAGAAACAGCTTTTTCCATTAGAACAAAAAATTCCACTTCCTATCCTTGGCTCCCTCATCAATCTAACCCGAAAAACTTCTGGAATAAGTCCGCAAGATATTCAAAATAAAAGCTATACACTTTTCATAAAACGTATAAAAACACTGCTTCAAAGTCAGGATAATGTTATTTTGGTTTCAGGTCATGACCACAATCTGCAATACATTAATAAAGACAACATCAAGCAAATTATCAGTGGAGCCGGTTCAAAATCAGAAGCGGCTAAAGCTGTTTTCCCTAATGACTTTTCTTATGGTGGAAATGGGTACACCACACTATCTATTTATGAAAATGGAGCAGCAAAGGTTTCTTTTTATGGCAAAGAAAATAATAAAGAAAAACTGATTTTTGAACAATCCGTATTAGATAAAAAAGACGATTATAGCACCCAAAAATTTCCAACATCATTTAGTAAAACTACAACAGTATCTATCTATTCAGCGAAAAAAACTAAAAAATCATTATTTTATAAATTCTTTTTTGGAAACCATTATCGAAAATATTACGGTTTGCCAATAGAAGTAAGAACGGCTACTATTGACACTCTCTTTGGAGGCTTAAAACCGAAACGTGCCGGAGGTGGCCATCAATCAAAATCATTACAGCTATTTGATAAAGATGGCAAAGAATATGTAATGCGCGCCATGAAAAAAAGTACGGAACGTTTTTTACAATCAGTTGCTTTTAAAGACCAGTTTATTCAAAACGAATTTGAGGATACGTATGCTGATGATCTTTTATCTGATTTTTACACCACCTCACATCCCTATACCCCTTTTGCAGTAGGTAATTTAGCAGACAAAATTGGCGTCGCACATAGCAATCCCGTATTGTATTATATTCCGAAACATGGAGCGTTAAAGGACTTTAATGCCAATTTTGGGGATGAATTATATATGGTGGAAGAACGTCCTAATGACAGTCAAATAGCAGTAAAAAGCTTTGGAAAACCAACTGCAATTATCAGTACTGCTGATTTATTAAAAAATCTTCACAAAGATGAAAAATATACAGTAGATGAAAGTGCTTATATCAAAGTGCGATTGTTTGACATGCTCATTGGCGATTGGGATAGACATGAGGATCAATGGCGTTGGGGCGAATATAAAGAAGGCAAAAAAATAATTTACAAACCCATTCCACGCGATAGAGACCAAGCTTTTACGAAATATGATGGTGCATTAGTCACTCTTTTGATGAATAATCCACAATTGCGCCACATGCAAACTTTTAAAGAGAAAATTAAAAATGTGAAATGGCTCAATCGTGAACCGTATCCGTTAGACCTTGCTTTACTTAAAACTACAGATGAAAGCGAATGGTTAAAACAGGCAAAATACATCGAGGAAAACCTTTTGGATGCTGATATAGATGCTGCTTTTAATAATTTGCCTGCATCCGTTCAGGATCAAACTATCGAAAGTATTAAGCATAAATTGAAAGTCAGAAAAATGCAATTACAGCACTATGCTTCGGAATATTACAACGTGCTGCAGAAAACAGTTTTAATTGTTGGAACGGACAAAAAAGATAAATTTATAATCCAGCACAAAGCAAAAAATAAACTTGAAATTGGAGTGTATCGAATGAAAAATGAAGGCGAAGAATTACTTTACACAAAAGACTTCACTGCTGGAAAAACTAAGAATATTTGGATTTACGGATTAGATGATGATGATGTTTTTGAAGTAAAAGGCATGTCAAATTCTGCAATAAACATTCGATTAATTGGGGGACAAGACAACGATTCTTACACTGTCGAAAATGGAAAAAAGGTAAAAATTAATGATTTTAAATCAAAAGCGAATACCTATGCTTTAGATTCTAAAACCAAAGTCCTTTTGACGGATGATTATCAAACCAATCTTTATGATTATGAAAAACCAAAATATAATGCTTTTTCTGGTTTACCAAGTATTGGTTATAATCCTGATAATGGTATAAAATTAGGGTTTGTAACTAACTACATCGTTAATAAATTCAATCAAAATCCGTATACGCAAAAACACATCTTAAAAGCCAATTACTTTTTTGCAACCGATGGATATGAACTCATTTATAATGCTCATTTTCCAAAATCAGTTGAAAAATGGGGTTTAAATTTGGAAGCCCAATTTACAAGTCCCAACTTTACGATTAATTATTTTGGATACGGAAATGAATCTTTAAATAATGACGAAACTTTTGGAATGGATTATAATCGGGTGCGTCTTAGAACATTAATGGTCATGCCGTCCATTAAAAAAACAGGGAAATATGGCAGTGCAATCATACTTCAGACCTCCTTTGAAAGAATCAGTGTAGAAGAAACGAATGATCGTTTTAT
Organism: Flavobacterium esculini; assembly: GCF_048284325.1. Classification (NCBI taxonomy): domain Bacteria; kingdom Pseudomonadati; phylum Bacteroidota; class Flavobacteriia; order Flavobacteriales; family Flavobacteriaceae; genus Flavobacterium; species Flavobacterium esculini. Next base: position 67,526 of record NZ_JBLVPI010000004.1, read on the forward strand.
AAACGTACCTGGAATCGTAAATGAAGCTGTTTTTAACAGCCAAAAATTTGCAGGAGCTACACTGAAATACAGTTTTGAAAATTATGATATTCCTTCATTTCCTACTATGGGAATGGGATTTTCCATCGCTGCAAGTTGGAAAATGAACTTAAATGACACCAAAAGAAATTTCCCGACAGTAGAAAGCAAACTAAATTTCAACCATAAAATTGATGCTAACGGCAAAATAGTTTTGGCAACAATTTTGAAAGCAAAAATATTATTGAATAACAATTTTGATTTTTATCAAGGTGCCACTTTAGGTGGTGATTATGATTTGAGAGGTTTTAGAAATGAACGTTTTCTAGGGAACCAATCTTTTTATCAAAGTAGCGATATCCGCTTGAATTTAGGAAAAATAAAAAGAAGTATTTTACCAATGTCTTACGGAATTTTTACTGGTTTTGATTATGGCAGAGTGTGGCTAAAAGGCGAAAATTCAGATAAATGGCATCAATCTTTTGGAGGAGGATTGTGGCTCAACAGTCTGAATGCACTTACGGCCAGAATCGCCTATTTTAAAAGTGCTGATGAAGAAGCCCGAATTACTTTTGGTTTAGGATTTGGATTTTAGCTTTTTGATACTGACGTTATAAACATTTCCACCAATACTTTTGGTTCTTTCATCGGCAATGAATAAATAATCATTATCGTTAAAGCAAACCGCTTCTTTTTGAGAAAAATGGTTTAAATTGAGTATCGTTTTTGTTCCATTCAAAAAATTGTCATCTTTAAAGTTTTCGAATAATAAAATTTTATCATGTGTTAAAATGGCGACTTTGGATTCATCCGGACTTATCGTCGCACTGGTAATCGCACAATGGTTATAGTCGTCGCAAGTTATAAATTGTCCCATTAAAACCGCTTGATGAAATCCGGGAGTATTCGGAATTTTATATAAAAAAGCAATCCCATCAAATCCTTTGCTTCGATTTTTGGTGAACAGATAGAAATTATTTTTAAACTCAAAAAAACCTTCAACATCATAGAACATTACTGATTTTTTTGGCGGAAAATCTTTTTGTTCCGGATAAGCAAATGAGACTTTATAAGCTGGAACGACACTTTCACTGTTTAATGTTTTTTTGTCTATTTTATAAATACACAAATCCTTTCTTTCGTTGTCATTATTCCCAAAATCTCCAATATAAAGATTTCCATTGTCATCCTTGGTAATATCTTCCCAATCAATATTTTCTGTATTTTCGATGCGTATGGTTTTTTCAATTTCACCATTTTGAAAATTCAAACCATAAATCGCATTTGCATTACCGCTGTCTTCCAGTGTCCAAAGTAAATTTGTTTCTGACGAATACGTAATTCCAGAAACTTCTTTTAACTTATTAGGTAAAGAATATAGGGTTACTAATGAATTCGAATCTTGTTGACAAGATAAAAAAACAAAGGAGAATAAGACAGAAATATAGTTTTTAGAACTCATTGTATTGAAAATGTAAATTTATAGAAAGACTAGAATCCAGTATTGAATAAATTTGTGTTTTTAAAGTTTCTGGTAATAAATTCAAAAGCTGCACTCATTACATTCCCCATGGATTTTGCTTTTTTAAAATTTAAATCATTGGTATAACTATACAGTTCTAATTTCAATTGATTCAAATGTTCATCAGTTGAAATGACATCAGAACCCATGATTTGCAATAATCTTTTGATCCGATTTTCGGCAGAATGTATTCTTTTGGCAAGAACCGCCCGCTCTTCATCTTTATACTGTTCTATCGAACTATGTTGAAGTTTTTCTTTAACCAATTTTACCATTGGATAATTTTCTTTAAAAAACTGGGGACGATACACCTTAAAATTTCCTTCGAAGCATTGTTGGTCAAAATCAATAGCACGGATTCTATAAACCACCTGATCAAAATCGTGAATAGGAATAATTACATAATTATAAGAACGCATATCTCCTAACAAGCGAATCATACAACGTTCATTGAACTTGACAAATTCTTTTGCGATCTGTGATTTTTCTGTTTCGGTACAATCAGCCAAAAGTGTTTTAATGAACACATCTCCGGCAATTCCCATGATATGCTCTTCGATCAAAGTATCTTTATAGACTAAAAAATTTATTTTATCCGGTGACAAAATATGTTCCAATTCCAGTCCATATACACGCGAAGCATCTGCTTTCTTGATATAAAAATGCGTGTAATTATCATTCAGAATGTTTCTGACTTTGATTCGAAAAGGCTTCGAATTTCCAAAAGTGCAATAATCGATTGAATCTACATTCAGAAATTTGATAATTCCCAAATTACCATCCGAATGTAAAAGAGAATAGATTTTCATCAACGTCAAATCAATCTCTTTTCGTTCAAATTCATTGTAATACACCCGAATCCATAAGGTATCTTGATCATTTTTATCGTAAACATTTATGGAACCGGAAAAACGCAACAAATCATCATAAAAAATAGGCACTTTGGAGATTCGGTCAAATCGTTCCAAATAATCCAAAAGCGCATTGTTTATAGGGTAAGATGGTTTTTTAAAAAGCATTATCGGCTCGCTCATTCGAAAAAATATTTAATGCAAAATTACAACAAATTAGAGTTCTAAAAGACCATAATTTCGAACTTCTTCAACTGCTGAGTAATCCCATTTTTTATGGCTATGAAGGTTTCCAAAATGCCTGTTTTTAAATCTAAACTAAGTAATTCCAATTACGAAAAACATCCTAACCAATTAGCCACCTAATCCTCTAAAATAAAGAATTTACTTTCAGTAATAAAGATAAACCATTTAAATTCATACACTTTTAAAAACAATAATTTCACAAATTCCACACACGGATTAATCATTTTGTGTTAAAAAAGCATAAACCAAACATATTTATTTTATATTTGAATCCCCTTCAATAGATTAAAAATACCTACTATGATAAATAAGCTTGAATCCTATTTCAAAGCCGCCCAATCGGCTAAAATAGGAATTTGGAAATTGAACTTGCAAACCAATGAAGTGTATTGGGATACCGTTACAAAATCTATTCTTGAGGTCCCTGAAGATTTCATCCCCATCAATGGAAGTGGAATTAATTTTTATGCAGAAGGTGAAAATAGAGACAAAATAACTTATCTCATAGATAAAGCTATTAATGAAGGGATTTCTTTTGAGGATAAATTCCAAATTATTACTGCCAAAAACAATATCAAATATATCGAATGTATTTGTCAGGTTGAAAGTACAGATGGAAAGACAACAAAATTATTAGGTACTTTTCAGGACATCACAAAAGAGCAAAATTTAATCAACGAACTTCAATTAAATGTTGAAAAATTTTCTTCCATTTTTTCGAGTGCTAATGACGCCATTATCATCATTGATACCTCGAATGGAATTATAACCGATTGTAATCAAAGAACTACATCACTTACTAGTTACAAATGCTCTGATTTAATAGGTACCCATAATTCAGAATTATTTCCGTTAGAGTACAGAAAACAAATCCGAATTTTTCTAGCTTATAATTTAACAAGGAATGACTATGCCGTAAACGAGACCTTTATAAAATCTAAATCTGGTGAGTCAATTCCTGTAGAAATAGCATCTGGTAAATCATTTCAGGTGAATGAAAGCAATTATTTAGTTTGTTTCATCAGAGATATTAGCGAAAGAAAAAATATTGAAGAAAAACTGAAATTATTATCTCTCGCTGCGTCAGAAACTACTGACACTATAGTAATTGCGAATCCAAATGGTAAGGCTATATGGGCAAATCAAGCGTATTTAGATCTGACAGGATTAGATATGAAGGAGGTTATAGGTCAAAGACCCGGATATTTATCCAAAGGTCCGGAAACAGATGTAGAAGTAACGGCAACAATGCGAGAAGCAATTCGCAATAAAGAAAGTATCAAAATTATTATTCTCAATTACAATAAGAAAAAAGAAAAATACTGGTTTGAATTGAATATCACCACCGTTTTTGATAGTCAAAACAATTTTATTAATTTTGTTGGTGTAGGCCGCAATGTCACAAATAGAATCAATAAGGAAATAGAGCTTAAGCATCTACTAGAAGTCACCAGCCACCAAAACAATAAACTTTATAATTTTGCACATATTGTCTCCCATAATATACGTTCACACACCAGCAATTTAGCAATGGTTGTAGATGTGATTGAAAATACAGATGATATTACGGAGAAACTATCTTATTTTGATTTGTTTAAAGAAGGAACTGAAAAACTCTCTGAAACAATTGAGTATTTAAACGAAATCATAACGATTCAGCAGAAAACAAATATTGAAAAAACGAAGATTAGTTTAAAACGCGAGATCGAAAAAACAAAAAAAGCATTAAGTCTGGCTATTAAAGAAAGTAAAATAACAATAACCCATACAATTCCCGACGAATTAATGGTAAATGTTATACCCGCTTATTTAGACAGTATTTTACTTAATTTATTTACAAATGCCATAAAATATAAATCACCTGAACGTAATGCTTTTTTAAAAATTGGTTATGAAATTGATGAAAATTTCACCGTCATAACATTTAAGGACAATGGACTAGGATTGAATTTAAAGAAAAATGGGCATAAAATTTTCGGCATGTTTAAAACCTTCCATGGTAATGACGATGCCAAAGGAATTGGACTATTTATAACCAAAAACCAACTCGAGGCTATGGATGGAAAAATTGAAGTAGAAAGTGAAATAGGTTTAGGTTCCATTTTCAAAGTATATCTAAATGAAAAATAAATTAACTTACATTATTGATGACGATAAGATGTCTGTAAAATTAATGACTATTCTTATCGCAAAAAACAAATTTTGCGAAGAAATACAACCTTTTTACAACGCTCAATTTGCTATAAATAAATTAAAACAAATTTGTAATGAGAATGAAAATCTACCCGATGCAATTTTACTTGATTTGAATATGCCGGTGATGGATGGTTGGCAATTTCTTGACGAATTTATTCAAATACCTATAAAAAAAGAAATTTCAATTTTTATTATCACATCTTCAATTGACCCCATTGATATTGAAATGGCAAAAAAATACAGCGTAGTAAAAGACTATATTATGAAACCTATTACTACTGAGAAATTAAATACACTCTGCATTTTAATTGGTGAAATAAACTAATTTCAGTTTACTGGTAACAAATCGTGACCTTGTTCGTCCTATATAAAACTTAAAAACGGGCACTTTGGAAATCATACTCTCTATTAAAAATCTCAACAAGCGTTATGGCAGTTTACAAGCCTTAAAAGACGTTTCATTCGACATATATAAAGGTAATGTATATGGGATTCTTGGTCCTAACGGTAGCGGGAAATCGACAACATTAGGAATTGTTTTGAATGTGGTAAATAAAACCTCAGGGGAATATAGCTGGTTTGGAGGTACAATGCAAACCCATGAAGCATTAAAAAAAGTAGGAGCTATCATCGAAAGACCTAATTTCTATCCGTACATGACAGCAAAGGAAAATTTAGAGTTGGTTTGCAAAATCAAAGGGATTAACTATACTAAAGTAAACGAAAAACTGGAATTAGTGGGTTTAATAGAGCGAGAAAACAGTAAATTCAGTACGTTTTCTCTTGGAATGAAACAACGATTAGCTATAGCTTCGGCCCTATTGAATGACCCCGAAATTTTAATTCTTGATGAACCTACTAATGGTTTAGATCCACAAGGGATCCATCAAATTCGAGATATAATCAAACAAATTGCCGCGACGGGAACAACTATTTTACTCGCCTCCCATTTACTGGACGAAGTGGAAAAAGTATGTACGCATACCCTAGTTTTAAGAAAAGGGGAAATTTTATATTCTGGTTTAGTTGGTGGTATGTCTGCCAATGAAGGATTCTTTGAGTTACAAGCTGATGACAATGAAAATTTGGAGGTCATTTTAAAGACTCATCCTGCTGTAAAAAGTGTTAAAAATGAAGGGGAAAAAGTTTTAGTTTATTTAAAACATGATTGGGATGCAAAGGAGTTGAATCAATTTCTTTTTGAAAAAAACATTGTATTAAGTCATTTGGTTAAACGTAAAAATAGCTTGGAAGAGCAATTTTTAGAATTAACAAATAACACTAAACCAACTATCAAAAACTAAACTAATGAAACGACTTCTCTCAATAGAACTGCAAAAAATATGGAAAAATAAAGCTAGTCGCGTTTTGACTCTGACTTATTTTATTCTCCTAACCTTTATTGCATTAACTGCTTCAATCAAATTTGATCTTGGAATTTTCAAGCTCCATCTTGCCGAAATGGGTATTTTTAATTTTCCATTCATTTGGCATTTCAACACTTATATTGCGGCAATTTTAAAATTATTTTTGGCTATTGTTATCGTATCTATGATGGCAAACGAGTATAGTTACGGTACATTAAAACAAAATTTGATAGACGGAATGAGTAAAAAAGAATTTATTCTTTCTAAATTTCTGACAATCGTTTTATTTGCTACAGTATCAACTGTTTTTGTGTTTATAATGTCATTAATTCTTGGTTACGGTTTTTCTTCTTATACCGAAATTGGTATCATTTTCTCAGATTTGGAATACATCTTTGCCTATTTCATAAAATTAATTGGATTTTTCTCTTTCTGCTTATTTTTAGGAATATTGGTAAAACGTTCGGCATTTGCACTTGGATTTCTTTTAGTTTGGAATATTATTGAAGGAATTGCCAAAGGAATTCTAACTTTTAAAATATTTCCAGAAAGCAACACTGCATCCTACATTACACAATTTTTTCCTTTGGAATCCATGTCTAATTTAATTGTGGAACCCTTCTCTCGATTATCAATTATTAAGTCTATTGGAAACCAGATTGGAATGGAGAACAGTAAAGATTACAGTGTACATTTTTTCTCCATTTTAATCGTTTTATGTTGGACTTTCATTTTTACATTCTTATCCTATCGCTTATTAAAAAATAGAGATTTGTAGTATCTTTACAGTGCTATGAAATGTGTAAAAACAATCTTATTTTATATCTTCGTTTGTTGCACTTTAAGTAATGCAACGGGGCAATCTATTTCAGTAAATGATTCTTATACAGCTCAACAACTTGTTGAAAATATTTTAGTAAACAGCTCTTGTGCTTCTATTTCAAACCCAATTGCAACTGGAGATACATTTACTGCAGGGAAAAATAGTTATGCCTATTTTAATAATCAAGGAGGTAGTTTTCCTTTTACCGAAGGCGTACTTTTAAGTACATGGAGCAGCCAAAATTCTATAGGACCATTTATAAGAAATCAAGGAGGAGGAGATACTTCTTGGTTAGGAGATGCTGATTTAGATAAGGAATTAGGCTTTAAAACAATAAATGCTACCGTTTTAGAATTCGATTTCACCCCTCTGACTAATTTCATAAGTTTTGATTATTTATTCGCTTCCAATGAATACCAGGATGATTTTCCGTGCCGCTTTTCCGATGGATTTGCATTTTTAATAAAGGAAAAAAGTAGCACGGCCAATTATCAAAATTTAGCGGTAATTCCTAGCACTACTACTCCCGTTTCATCATTAAATATTCATCCTTTGATTCCTTCATTTGGCGTATTCGGTGGATGCCCTGCAAAAAACGAAAACTATTTTGGAGGGTATAGTTCAAGCACTAGTCCTACAAACTATAGTGCCCAAACTGTTGTGATGAATGCTCAAACAAATGTTATAGCCGGAACAACTTATCATATAAAATTAGTAATTGCTGATGACACTTTTCAATATTACGACTCAGCTGTTTTTCTAAAGGCAGGTAGCTTTTCTCCAAAAATAGATTTAGGACCGGATCGATTATTAACGACCAATAACCCTATTTGTTTTGGCGAAAGCTATACTATTGACACTAAATTACCGGTAAGTTATAGCTACAAATGGTTTAAAGATTCAATTGAAATAATAGGAGAAACTAGCCCATCTCTAACAGTTACCGATACAGGCATGTATAAAGTTGAAATTACTTTGACTCCTGCAACTTGTATGACCAGCGATGAAATAAAAGTAGAATATGCTCCAAAAATCGCTTTGAATGACACTACTCTTTCCCAATGTGATGCTAACACTGATGGAATTACCATTTTTGATTTGACTCGAGTGGATGCATTAGTAAAAAATAATACTGCTGGTTTAAGTAACCTTGTCTATTATGAATCTTTAGCAGATGCTCAAGCACAACTCAATCCAATTACGAATACAACAAATTATCAAAATAAAACAACAAACCAAATTGTCTTTGCAAGATCTACAAACTCCTATGGTTGCGCTAATTACGCAAAAATTAACCTTCAAATTTCAACTAATAGCATAACTCCTCAAAATCCAATCACAACCTGTGATGCAGATACCGTTCAAGATGGTTTCTATCATTTTGATTTAAATGCACAAGTAACGCCACAAGTATTGAATGGGTTACCAACCGGATTACTTGTTGAATATTATTTAAATACCAATGATGCTATTGCTCAAAAAAATCCTTTGCCAAACATTTTTAATAATACTGTTGCCAATCAACAAATTATTTATGCCCGAATTGTAAATGGTCCTGATTGTTACGCTATTACTCCTGAAACACTTATTGTTAGTACTTTTAGTCCATCAAATTTTCAAGAAGAGAAGGCTGTATTATGCAACGGCAGCTCCATAAACCTAGCTGTTAATACTGGATTTTTAGGGTATTTATGGAATACTGGAGCAACTACAAATGCAATTAATATTACTACTCCCGGTAATTATTCGGTAACAGTTACTCATCCAAGTGGTTGCATGGCAACAAAGGTTTTTGATGTAACGTTATCAGGAATTGCAACTATTACGGGAGCGAAAATAAATGATTTTGATGGAAACGGAAATTCAGTTTTGATTGAATATATAGGATTAGGAAATTATGAATTTTCTCTTGACGGATCGTTTTTTCAAGACGAGCCACTTTTCAACGCAATAGCTTCTGGAGATTATTTAGTTTATGTTCGAGATAAAAATGGCTGTGGCCTATCCAATCCATTCAAAATTTATGTGCTCGATTATCCTCGTTACTTTACTCCAAATGGGGATGGATATAATGATTTTTGGGAAATTAAAAACCTTAATTTGTTGCCTAAATCTACAATAACAATTTTTGATCGCTACGGTAAATTATTAAAACAACTTAGTTCAACTAGCTTTGGTTGGAACGGGAATTTTAATGGATATGCTTTACCTACAGATGATTATTGGTTTAATTTAACTTTTGAAGACGGAAGAATAATAAAAGGCCATTTTTCATTAAAAAGATAATCCTTAATTTCCTATTTTTAGCGAATGAAAAAAAAATTACTCCTTTTATTTATTTTTTTATCGATTGGGTGTTTTGCTCAATTTAGTAAAACACACTATATTCCGCCAATAATCGCACAAAATGGCATGGTAGAGGATCATTATTTATATATTTCAACTCCAAACACAAATAACGTAAATTTTAAAATTATCGAAATTGGAGGAAATATAATAACGGGGGTTGTAAGCAACAATGCACCGTATGTATATACTATCGGAACAGGAAATACAACTCAATTATTCACCCCAAAAACCAATATTGGAATTATACAAAACAAAGGATATATTATAGAAGCCGAAAATTTAGTTTACGCAAGTGTAAGAGGAAATGCTTCTAGAAATGCCAACGGTTCTTATAATCATGCTGGTGGACTTGTATCGAAAGGAAATAGTGCGCTTGGCAAAACGTTTAGATTAGGCGCAATGTTAAATCCAAATGTAGATGGTAGTTTATTGAATTTTGCCTCTATTTTATCAACAGAAAATAATACAAGCGTTACCATCTCAAATATTCCTATCGGCACAATATTTTCTAATGGCACAATTTATACGGCTCCAATAGTAGTAACATTAAACAAGAATGAAAGCTATGTAATGGCTTTGGAAAATTATAATGGTAATAACTCTCCCTCTAACAGCTCCAAGATGATTGGTGCTTTGGTTGAATCCGACAAACCAGTGGTTGTCAATTCCGGATCATTTGGGGGAAGTAACACAACAAATACTAACGGAAGAGATGTGGGATATGACCAAATAGTTTCTTATGAAAAAACAGGAATGAAATACATTTTTGTAAAAGGCATTGGTGCTAATGACATAGAGCGTGTTTTACTGATTGCACATAATCCCAACACCATAATTTATTTGAATGGTAACGCAACTCCTTTTGTTACATTAATTAATGCCGGCGATTATGTCGCTATTGACGGAAGTCAGTTTAGTAATGGAAATTTATATGTTACCACTTCTGAAAATGTTTTTGCTTATCAAAGTATTGGAGGATCGGCTACTCCGGCAAATCAAAACCTATTTTTTGTGCCACCCTTGAATTGTGCCACACCCAATAGTGTTGATAATATCCCTTTTATTGAATCAATAGGTAATATAACATTTAATGGAGGTTTAAACATCGTTACTGAAACAGGTGCTTTGGTCAAAATAAATGGTATTCCCGTTACGGCTACACCAGTTGCTATTACAGGAAATTCAGGATTTGTGAGATATACAATTAATGGTTTATTTGGCAATATAGCCGTGAAATCTACGAAACAGGTTTATGTTTCTTACTTTGGAACTAATGGTGCGGCAACTTATGGTGGCTATTATTCTGGTTTTGACCTGAAACCAGAGATTATTTCCGATATAAAAATTGGCGCAAGCTCTAATTGCATCCCGGATGTGGTTCTAAGTATTAGTGCTTTGACTTCTTATGATGCTTTTGAATGGTATTATAATGGTGTTGCCATTTCAACTTCTAACTCCAATTCCTATACTCCTACGGCACCTGGTTATTATCAAGTAAAAGGCACTAACTCAAACTGTGGCACCTTTATATTTTCAGATAAAATTCCCGTTAGTAGCTGTGCAACAAATTATGACAATGACAAAGCCAATGACAATATTGATTTAGACAACGACAATGATGGAATTACCAACTGTACAGAATCTTACGGAAGCCAAAATATAAACATTTCAAATTCCGCCGCAGGAACTATTGCTATTGATAGTTATTACAATTCATTTACTGGAGCTGTTACAACTACTGGGTCGGGATTGCTATCAGGAACATTTACAGGAAATACCGATGGTAGTTTTATCACTGAAATTCCGGCAGGAAAAACAAATAGCATAACTTATACGATGAACTTTTCTAGCCCGATGACCGCAGGAATTGAATATGTTTCAACTGCAAATTTAACTGATTTACTAAATGCCGATGCTGAATATGTCGTAAATTCAGATATAAACAGAACCATAACCGTCCTTAATCCAAACAATCAATTATTGATAGACACGAATTATGATGGCATATACGAAACTGGAATAACCCAATATTCATCATTTGAAATACGCTTTAGGTTAAATGGAACTTTGCCATTAACGGCTGGAACTGGTACTTTCCAATTTTTAACATATTTAGCCAATTCGATAAGTTTCACCCATAAAAATCTGTCTGACATTACCCCAAACAGAGTCACCTTAAAGTTTTTTACACCCTGTATTCCAAAGGACTCTGATTTAGACGAAATACCTGACCAATTGGATACAGATAGCGACAATGATGGAATTGCAGATATAATAGAAGCCCAAGTAAACAATTCGGTGGCTTTATCAAATGCCGATACAAATAATAATGGTTTAGACAATGCTTTTGAGCCAGGTTTTACTCCTGTCGATACTGATAAAGATGGAGTCTTGGATTATTTGGATTTAGACAGCGACAATGACGGAATTTTAGATTCAGCAGAAACTGGAAATGACCTAGATGCTGATGGAATTCGAAATTACCGCGATTTAGACAGTGACAAAGATTTATGTAGTGATGTCATTGAAGCTGGTTTTTTAGATGCCAATGGAGATGGAATTCTTGGAAGTATTGCACCGCCAACAGTTGACGCAAATGGGTTAGTAACAAGTGACATTGGTTACACAGCACCTAATCCAAATTATATAATGGCTGCCCCTATCGTAATAACCACGCAACCTAGTGTGGCTCCAACGTGCGAATTACAAAATACTATAATTTCATTAGCTGATAACGGCGGAAATACCTATCAGTGGCAATTATCTATTGACGGAGTGAATTGGAACAACCTTACCAACAATGCAACTTATCCTAATGTTACAGCAAACCCACTAGCCATAATAAGTGTTACCAATGCAATGAACGGCTACAAATACCGTGCAGTATTGAACCAAACAGGAAATTCATGCGGATTGACTTCGTCTGAAACCACGTTGGTTATTTATGCCTTACCAGTTGTCAATAATGTGACGATAATACAATGTGATGATAACTTGGATGCGATTTCAACATTTAATCTAACGGTAAAAAACAATGTAATTTCAAGTAATTCCGCTAATGAAATTTTTACTTATTACAAAACTTTGGCTGGAGCCAATACCGCCGATGCAACTCAACTAATCACGGCTCCATTGGCATTTACAAACACAACAGCAGTAACAATGCCGGTTTGGGCAAGAGTTGTAAACACGAATGGATGTTATAGAACTGCAAAAATTACTTTACAAGTTCTGGCAACACAAATTCCAATTACCTTTAATCGAACTTTTGAAGTTTGTGATGATTTTCTAGATACAAACGGAACAAGTACTATCAATAACGACAAAAGAGATGGGATTAGTACCTTCAATTTCAGCAGCGTCACAACTGACATTAAAGCTTTGTTACCCGCTGGAAATTATACTATAACCTATTATAGAAATCAAGCTGATGCATTATCCGAACTCAATTCAATCACTGATATTTCCTATTATAGAAATATAGGCTATCCAGACACTCAAAACATTTGGGTTCGTGTAGATAGTGATATGGACAATGCTTGTTATGGTTTGGGATCATTTGTGACTTTAACCGCAGAAAAATTACCTTATGCCAATACTGTCGCAATTTTCAGACAATGCGACGACAATCAAGATGGAATTTTTTCTTTCAATACTTCAAATTTAGAAACCACTTTATTAGGAACCAATCAATCGTTTCCTGTGACCGTGACTTATTTTGATGCTGCAAATAATCCTCTGAAAGATGCTAACGGAGTCTTGATAACCAGTCCATTTCCAGCGACTTTCGCAACTGCTTCACAAACTATAAAGGCTGTAGTTACCAATAATACGATGCAAAAATGTTTTGACGAAACCACCATTCAATTTATTGTGGATGATTTGCCGGAAGCCTTTCCTGTTCCGGTAAATTTGACGACTACTTGTGATGACGAATCAGATCCATTGATTCAAGATGGTAAATTTGCTTTTGACACTTCCACATTTCAATCTACAATTCTGGGAAATCAAACTGGAATGACAGTAAAATATTTTGACGGAAATGGAAATTCGTTGCCAAGTCCGTTACCAAATCCATTCGCTACTGGAACACAAAACATAAGAGTTGTAATAGAAAACCCCATAAACACGACTTGTACAGCCTCTACAATAATTCCTTTTGTTGTACAGCCTACACCAAAAATAAATTTGAATACCGATGGAAGCGAAGACAGATTAGTTTGCTCCAATCTTCCGACGTTTTTTGTACAACTCGATGCGGGAATTCAAGATGGGTCTTCTACAAGTAATTACACTTATGTTTGGTCAAAAGATGGAACTGTTCTATTAGGGAAAACAGATTATACATTAGACGTAAATGCCGAAGGAAGTTATACTGTTGAAGTAGCTACATTATCCGGCTGTAGTAAAATTCGAGCCATAAAAGTCACTGCTTCAAATTTGGCACATATTGAAAACATTGTTATTATTGACATGAGCGACGTAAATACGGTTACTGTAAATGTTACGGGACCCGGAGATTATGAATACAGTTTAGATGAAGCTTCCGGATATTTCCAAGATTCCAATTTCTTCAATAATGTTCCCGCCGGAATTCACGAAGTATTCGTAAATGACAAAAATGGATGCGGATTAGTTAGTCAAACTATTGCCGTAATTGGTGTTCCAAAATTCTTTACTCCAAACAATGATGGATATAATGACTATTGGAATATAAAAGGAGTAAGCGCTGTTTTCAATTCAAAATCGACAATTTATATTTTTGACCGATACGGAAAACTGCTTAAACATATAATTCCTTCAAGTCAAGGTTGGGACGGAACTTTCAATGGATTTCTTCTACCAACAGATGATTATTGGTATACCTTCAAATTAGAAGACGGTAGAGAGGCAAAGGGGCATTTTAGCTTGAAGAGATAACCTTTTGTAAACTTAATCTTTAATCTCAAAATATATTGTTTGCTATCGTAATCTAGATGTTTATTTCTAATCTGTAAATTTATTAAAGACACTATTACAAAAATAAATATCACTAAAAATAGAACCATAAAAAAAGCCATTCGAATAAACGAATGGCTTTTATATTTAAAAAAATAAAATTAGAATTTGAATCTTTTTCTATCTGTTTCTGTCAAATAAATTTTTCTTAAACGAATAGATTTTGGAGTTACCTCAACGTATTCATCTTTTTGAATGTATTCTAAAGCTTCCTCTAATGAGAAAATAATTGGAGGGATAATTCTAGCTTTTTCATCATTACCAGAAGAACGAACGTTAGATTGTTTTTTCTCTTTAGTTACGTTTACGCACATATCATCACCACGAGAGTTTTCTCCAATTACCTGACCTTCGTAAATTTCAGCATTTGGTTCAACAAAAAACTTACCACGATCTTGCAATTTATCGATAGAATAAGGAATAGCTTTTCCTTTTTCCATAGAAATCAATGAACCTTTGTTACGTCCAGAAATTTCTCCTTTGTAAGGCTCATATCCTATGAAACGATGTGCCATAATAGCCTCACCAGCAGTAGCGGTAAGTAATTGGTTACGCAATCCAATAATTCCACGAGATGGAATATTAAATTTTATAATCATACGTTCCCCTTTAGTTTCCATACTCAACATTTCTCCTTTACGGAAAGAAACAAACTCTACCGCTCTTCCCGAAAGTGTTTCTGGTAAGTCGATTGTTAATTCCTCAATTGGCTCACATTTTTTACCATCAATTTCTTTGATGATAACTTGTGGTTGACCGATTTGCAACTCATATCCTTCTCTTCTCATTGTTTCAATAAGAACAGACAAGTGAAGTACTCCACGACCAAAAACCATAAACTTATCAGCAGAATCAGTCTCACCCAATTTCATTGCTAAGTTTTTCTCTAATTCTTTATTTAAACGATCTCTAATATGGCGAGAAGTTACAAATTTCCCCTCTTTACCAAAGAATGGAGAGTCATTAATTGTAAACAACATACTCATTGTTGGCTCATCAATAGCAATTGTTTGTAACGCTTCCGGGTTTTCAAAATCAGCTATAGTATCTCCAATTTCAAAACCTTCAACTCCAATAATTGCACAAATATCTCCTGCAATAACTTCTTGTACTTTTTTACGTCCAAGACCTTCAAAAGTATGAAGTTCTTTAATTCTAGATTTCATAATAGTACCATCTCTTTTGCATAATGAAATTGGCATTCCTTCTTTCAAAATACCTCTTTCTAAACGACCAATAGCGATACGACCTGTAAAAGCTGAAAAATCTAATGAAGTAATCAACATTTGTGGTGTTCCTTCAGAAACTTTTGGAGCTGGTACATTTTCAATAACCATATCTAACAATGCTTCCACATTATCAGTTACGTTCTCCCAATGGTCAGACATCCAGTTATTTTTAGCTGAACCGTAAACTGTTGGAAAATCCAACTGCCACTCTTCTGCTCCTAATTCAAACATTAAGTCAAAAACTTTTTCATGAACTTCTTCAGGAGTACAGTTTTCTTTATCTACTTTATTAATAACAACGCATGGTTTCAAACCAAGGTCTAATGCTTTTTGTAATACAAAACGAGTTTGAGGCATAGGGCCTTCAAATGCATCTACTAGTAAACAAACTCCATCAGCCATGTTCAATACACGTTCTACCTCTCCACCGAAATCGGCGTGACCAGGAGTATCAATAATGTTGATTTTTGTTCCTTTGTATACTACAGAAACATTTTTAGAAGTAATGGTAATACCTCTTTCACGCTCTAAGTCGTTGTTATCAAGGATTAAGTCACCTGTGTTTTCGTTGTCACGAAATAACTGACAGTGATACATAATTTTATCAACCAAAGTTGTTTTACCGTGATCGACGTGGGCAATAATTGCAATGTTTCTAATAGATTCCATCTGTGATTTTTAATGGGTGCAAAGGTACACTTTTTTTTGATATAAAAAAGATTTATGCAATAGTTTACATATTGTTAACCATTTAGACCCAAAAATATTCCATAAAAAAAGTCCTAAAATAAGTTTTAAATGATGTTTAATAATTAAGTATTATTTAATTATATTTGAGTAATGAAAAACAAAACCAATCAAATAACCTTAACCTACGTTCTTATATCCATATTTATGGCTATTATTTGCCATAAATTTTTTCAACTCTACACTCACCACGCTAATTACCAATATTATAACTTCGTAAAAGATTTATTGTTTATTTCTTTAACAGGCATAGCTTATAAATATATTTTATCAAAAAACGACAATAGAAATATAGCTGTTTTCGAAAAATTAAAGAATACAAATGAGAAAATTAAAGAATCGAACGAAAAATATGACATTGTAGCAAAAGCAACAAGTGACACCATTTGGGATTGGAAAATACAAGAAGACAATTTATCTTGGAATAAAGGAATAGAAAACGTTTTTGGCTATACAGAAGATCAGGTAGGCGACAACTCAACATGGTGGTTTGATAAAATCCACCCTGAAGACAGCATAAAAATGTCTATCAAACTATATTCATTCATAGAGCAAAAGACAGAGAAATGGCAAGATCAATATCGATTTAGATGCGCGGACAACTCTTATAAATATGTCCTTGACCGAGGATTCCTCCTTAAAGATGAGGAAGGAAAAGCCATAAGAATGATTGGAGCCATACAAGATATTACAAAACAAAAAGAAGAAGAACAAAGACTTAAATTATTAGAAACCGTAATTACTCAATCTAAAGATTCCATAATTATAACCGAAGCCAATCTCAACAACGCTCGGATTCCAAAGATAATTTATGTAAACCCAGCTTTTACCAACATGTCTGGATACAAATCCGAAGAAATTATTGGAAAAACACCAAACCTTTTTAAAGGTCCAAATTCCGACAAACTGGAGTACAAAAAATTAATTACCGCTTTAAAAAATAAAGAAGAATGCTTAATCGAAACCATCAGTTATAAGAAAAGCAAAGAAGAATATTGGGTTCGCTTTTCTATGATTCCGATATACAACTCAGAAAATGAACATTCACATTGGATTTCAATACAAAGAGATGTTTCTGAAGAAAAAAAACAAGAAAAAGAAAAAGAGCAACTTATTCGAGAATTGACACAAAACAATAAAGACTTAAAACAGTTTTCGTATATCACTTCTCATAATCTCAGAGCGCCATTATCTAATCTGACCGGCCTTTTAAATTTAATCGAAGACATCCCTATAGAAAATCAGGAATTAAAGGAAATTCTAAACGGTTTTAATAAATCAACACATTTATTAAACGAAACAATTAATGACTTAGTTAAGGTAATTATCATTAAGGACAATCCTTCTATTCAAAAAGAAGCCGTACTTTTGAAAGAAATCTTTGAAAATGTTTTTAATCAACTTAGTTTTCAAATTGAATTATACAAACCCATAATCAAACTTAATTTCGAAAAAGTTTCTGTTTTAAACACTAACAAAGCCTATATAGAAAGTATATTATTAAATTTACTAACAAACGCCATAAAATACAAATCCGAAAACAGAAAGCTTAAAATAACAATTAACGCTAATGAAGTTGACGATACCGTTTATTTAATATTCAAAGACAACGGAATAGGAATAGATTTAGAAAGAAATAGAGATAAAATTTTCGGACTTTACCAGAGATTCCACAATTATCCTGACAGTAAAGGACTAGGGTTATATCTTGTAAAATCCCAGGTTGAAACTATGGGTGGAACTATTAGCATTGAAAGCGAAGTAAACAAAGGAACTACATTTACATTAACATTTAAAAACAAACAATAATGTTGGATCAAATTTTATGCGTTGATGACGACCCAATAACACTTATGTTATGCAAAAAAGTAATCATTAAAGCATCTTTTTCTAATGAAATAATTACTGCTCAAAATGGAGAAGAAGCGCTTCTCTACTTTAATAAAATAAAATACAATATTGAAAACACATTAAAAACACATCCTCAATTGATCTTTTTAGATTTAAATATGCCAGTAATGGGAGGATGGGAGTTTTTAGATGTTTTCAATACTGATAACTTTTCCGAATTCAAAAACATAAAAGTAGTTGTTCTCTCTTCTACAATAGACCCCGAAGACTTAAAAAAAGCGAAAACATACCCTATGGTTATTGATTTTTTATCGAAGCCCATAACCACATCAATGCTTGAATACTTAAAAAATAAATTAATTGTCTAGTCCTGAAATAGCGATCAAGATTATAAAAAATAAAAGTATAATTTTTAGACAGTAGTAAGCACAAGGTTACTACTGTTTTTTTTGTTTTGCAAGCTCTCATTTGGCCTTGGTTTTGCGCATGCATTTGATCAGGCGTCAGCATATAGTTTGAATAATGCAGACGTATTTATTATATATTTTTACGGCTTCTCTGACAGCAGATTTCATAGTAAATAATTTTTGATTGTATTTATCAATCATAACCTCTTGTTGTAAAATCCCATTTACCCTCTCTGCTACTGCATTCTCATATCAGAGTTCTGTGTCATACTCCATAGAATTTCGTTTTCATTTAATATTCCTTGATAATTGTTAGTACAATATTACAACCCTCTATCAGAATGATGGATTAAGGTGCTTGACTGACATTTTCAAAGCCATTAAACTACTTTCTGTATTGAGATTACCAGCAACATAATCTTTCAATGCTAAAATAAAAGCTTTTAAATCGCAATTCAGAGGAGTAAGAAATACAGAATTCTTCCTTTTTAGACTAACTAATATTTATGCTTAATTTTTATCGCACCAATGCTTCAGCAGAATCTTTCAATGCTAAAATAAAAGCATTCAGATCAAAATTCAGAGGCGTTAGAAACCTAGCATTTTTCCTTTTTAGACTAACTAACATTTATGCTTAATCCGGTTTTAGGATTGATCCTATTTTCAGGACGGGACATATATACATAAAAAAAGCTCTCAATAAATTGAGAGCTTTATATATATATTATTTTTAAAATTGCATTAATTACAATTTAGCAACATGTTTCGTTAATTTAGACTTTAAATTAGAAGCTTTATTATCATGAATAATATTTTTCTTAGCTAATTTATCAATCATAGATATTACACTTGATAATTTAGAAGTAGCATCTACTTTATCAGTAGCTATTCTTAATGCTTTAATTGCATTACGAGTAGTTTTATGTTGGTATCTATTTAATACTCTTCTCTTTTCGTTACTTCTAATTCTTTTTAGAGCTGATTTATGATTTGCCATTTTATTGCTTTTTTATCTTTTACTATTTTTTTGTAGTCCGTAAGGGAATCGAACCCCTGTTACCAAGACGAAATCTTGGCGTCCTAACCCCTAGACGAACGGACCTTATCCTCCTAAGTTTTTATCAATCTAAATTGAAATTGTAGCCCGTAGCGGAATCGAACCGCTCTTACATGGATGAAAACCATGCGTCCTAACCGATAGACGAACGGGCCATTTTTCCCTCTAAGTTCAGGAAAACTTTAACATGCAAAAAAAATAGTAGCCCGTAGCGGAATCGAACCGCTCTTACATGGATGAAAACCATGCGTCCTAACCGATAGACGAACGGGCCCTGCTTCTCTAATGCGGATGCAAAAATACAACTATTTTTGAAACGTACAATAGTAGATGCAAAAAAAAATATTTTTTTTTAATACGCCTTCGCAAACAACACTCTTCCTACTGACTCATTCCCAGTGAAAACGCAGCTTCCAGCCTCTTCCACTCTATCCAAAGGGACACATCTAATCGTAGCTTTAGTTAAGTCTTTTATCTTCTCTTCAGTTGCTGCAGTTCCATCCCAATGAGCTGATACAAAGCCTCCTTTAGTATCTAAAACGTGTTTAAATTCATCAAAACTATTTACTTCAGTAATATGCGTGTCACGGTAATTTAAGGCTTTATCAAACAAATCAATTTGAATTTGAGCTAATAAATCGGTGATATAAGTTACAATTTCGTCTTTGGAAACAATTTCTTTAGTCAACGTATCTCTTCTTGCTACTTCAAAAGTACCGTTCTCTAAATCTTTTGGACCAACAGCGATTCTAACAGGAACTCCTTTTAATTCCCATTCAGCAAATTTAAACCCTGGTTTTTGAGTTGTTCTATTGTCGTATTTTGCAGAAATATTCAATTTCTTAAATGCCTTTACCAATACATCCACTTCGACCGTAATAGCTGCTAGTTGCTCGTCTGTTTTATATATAGGAACAATAACCACTTGAATTGGCGCCAAATTAGGAGGCAAAACCAATCCTTGATCATCAGAATGCGTCATTACCAAAGCCCCCATTAATCGAGTAGAAACCCCCCATGAAGTTCCCCAAACGTGTTCTTGTTTCCCTTCGGCATTAGCAAATTTAACATCAAATGCTTTAGCGAAATTTTGTCCTAAAAAGTGGGACGTTCCTGCCTGCAGTGCTTTTCCATCTTGCATTAAAGCCTCAATACAATACGTTTCCTCAGCTCCAGCAAAACGTTCCGTTTCAGTTTTAAAACCTTTTATTACCGGAATTGCCATAAAATTCTCTGCAAATTCAGCATACACATGCATCATTTTTTCTGATTCTTCAACAGCTTCTGCTTTCGTAGCATGAGCAGTATGTCCTTCTTGCCATAAAAATTCTGCAGTACGTAAAAACAATCTTGTTCTCATTTCCCAACGCACAACATTTGCCCATTGGTTAATCAACAACGGTAAATCTCTATAAGATTGCACCCATCCTTTGTATGTTGACCAAATAATAGCTTCACTTGTTGGACGAACGATTAACTCTTCTTCCAGTTTTGCATTAGGATCTACCATAAGTTTCCCAGGCTTATCCGGATCATTTTTCAATCTATAATGCGTTACAATAGCACATTCTTTAGCGAATCCTTCCGCATTTTTCTCTTCTGCTTCAAACATGCTTTTTGGAACAAACAAAGGAAAATAGGCATTTTGATGCCCTGTTTCTTTAAACATTCGATCCAACTCCGCTTGCATTTTTTCCCATATTGCATAACCATACGGTTTAATAACCATGCAACCTCTAACTCCTGAATTTTCGGCTAAATCGGCTTTTACAACCAACTCGTTATACCATTTTGAATAATCTTCTGATCTTGTAGTTAAGTTCTTACTCATATTGAATAGTTTGGCATAAATTTTGTTTTAATAATTTTAACTAAATAGTTCCGCAAAACTAACTATTTTTGTATTGTCCAACAATAAAAAACCCCATAGATATGAAAACTAGTACTTTTTCCCTTAAAAATGCATCCATTTATTATATTGTTGGGTTTTTAAGCATTCTGTTAACTTCATGTGGTTCATACCAAAATAGCTCTTACTATGATGGGGATGGAATTTACGGAAACACAAGCAAAAAAATGATTGAAAGTGAGAATCTAAATACTCCAAATAATTACTATAAAAATTATTTTGGTTCATTACAAGACAACAATCAATCCCCTGAAATTTTCACAGATGTGGATAACTATAATTCTTATGACGATAGCATCCAAGACACGAACCAAAACTATGGCGGATGGGGAAGTAATTCCCGTGAAACCATAATAACTGTATCTCCTAATTATTGGGGCCTTTCATTAGGATATGGAATGGGTTACCCTTATTATGGCTATGGAAATTACGGTTATGGCTATCCTTATTATGGCTACAACTACCCTTATTACGGATATGGCTATTCTAGTTTTGGGTGGGACTACCCTTATTACGGCTTTGGTTTTGGGTATTCAAATTACCCTAATTATGGATATGGTTATAATTACAACAATAATTACTCATACAACCCAAGTAGAAGAGGTTCGTCTTATTCTAATACAGCAAATAACAGCAGAAACCACACCAACCGAAGTTCTGGAGATTACTCTCAAAACCAAACTAACAGGTACAGAGGGTCAAACTACAGAAATTCCATCTATAATAACACTAGAACAAGTCCTACATTCACAAGAGATCAAAATCAGAACAATACTTTCAGTAACACGAATCGAAGAACTAGCACTAATACAACCATTTACCGCAGCGAAAGTAACAATACCACTTCAAGATCTTACACACCAAGCCCAAGAAGCGACAGCAATTCTTCAACTTCCAGATCATATAACCCTAGCTCAAGTGGTTCCAACTATGGTGGAAGCGGTGGCGGAAACAGTGGCGGTGGCGGAAGATCATCTGGCGGAGGTGGAAGACGATAACTTTTATATCTATTTAAATAAAAAACTAAACCTTACCTGAAATAAAAATGAAAAAATATTTATTCCTATTAATAACCGGCTTCACTTTTAGTGCTGTACAGTCACAAGAAATAACAGATGCGATGCGATATGCGCAAGACAATTTGAATGGAACAGCACGTTTTAGAGCTATGGGTGGTGCTTTTGGAGCACTTGGTGGAGATTTATCTTCTTTAAATTTAAATCCTGCGGGTTCAGCTGTTTTTTCAAATAATCAAATAGGTGTAACTTTGAGCAGTTACAAAACGAAAAATAATTCTAACTATTTTGGTACTCAAACCTCCGAGAAAGATAATTCATTTGATTTAAATCAAGCTGGAGGTGTTTTTGTTTTTAATAATAGAAATTCAAATAGCAATTGGAAAAAGTTTTCAGTAGGAGTTAATTATGACAATATAAACAACTTCAATAATTCTTTGTTCTCTGCGGGAACCAATCCAAATAATTCAGTTGACGGCTATTTTTTAAGTTATGCTGATGGAGTCCCATTAAATGTACTGGAAAACTCAAGCTATGGAAATTTAGATCACGGAGCGCAACAAGCTTTTTTAGGATATCAAGGATATATTATTAATCCTGTTAGCACAAATCCAAACAACACACAATACAATTCGAATGTTCCTGCAGGCGGAAATTATTATCACGAAAACACTATTAGTTCTAATGGCTATAATGGAAAATTATCCTTTAATGCAGCCACATCCTATAAAGACAAACTATATATAGGACTAAATTTAAACTCTCATTTTACAGATTACAGACAGTCTTCTCTTTTTTATGAAGAGAATAGCGCTCCATTAACTTCCGACTATACCGTTACTAATGTAAGTTTTGACAACGAATTGTATACTTACGGAACTGGATTTTCATTTCAAGTGGGTGCTATTGCAAAAGTTACTAATGAAGTTCGCTTAGGATTGGCTTATGAATCATCAACTTGGTATCACTTAAGCGATGAGTTTTCACAACGATTAGTAGCCGTGAGTAGCGCAACAAATCTTCCAGACACGAATGATGTGGTAAATCCTCAAGTTACAAATTATTACGAACCTTACAAATTACAAACACCAAGTAAACTTACGGGAAGTTTTGCTTATGTTTTTGGTAAATCAGGATTGATAAGCATTGATTATGCCATGAAAGATTATAGCAAGACGAAATTCAAACCAGAAAACGATCCTTATTTCAGTGATACAAACAGCTATATGAATTCTGTTTTGGATAAAACCAATGAAGTAAGAGTGGGCGCTGAATACAAAATTGAGCGATTAAGTTTAAGAGCAGGATACCGCTACGAACAAAGCCCCTATAAAAACAAAACAACTGTTGGTGATTTGACTGGTTATTCAGGCGGTTTGGGTTATAATTTTGGCTCAACCAAGGTAGATTTATCGTATTCATCGTCGGAAAGAAATTCTCAGCAAGGTTTTTTTAACCAAGGATTTACAGATGGCGCTAAAATAAATACTATCAATAATACTGTTTCTTTAACTTTATTGTTTGAATTATAGTTTCCAAAAAGAATATTATTAAGAATCCGTTTCGTTATTATGGAACGGATTTTTTTTAGCCCTGATGGTCCCGAAATTTCGGGAGAAATCCGCCCTATTTTTTTTTCGGGAGATTGCAACGTACAGCAGGAATAGCTCCATAAAAAAACTGAAAAGAAACTGAAATAAGTTCAGTTTGAATAAAAAATTGTAATTTTGCAAAATTCCCAAATTATCGGGACTATAATGTTATGAGAACGAAGTCTTTAAAAAAGAATAAAATCAACGTAATCACTCTTGGGTGTTCGAAAAATGTATATGACAGTGAAGTGCTTATGGGACAGCTTCGCGCAAGCGGAAAAGATGTTACTCACGAAGCACCGGAAGCTGAAGAAGGAAATATTATTGTAATAAACACTTGTGGATTTATTGATAATGCTAAGGCTGAATCAGTAAACATGATTTTACAATATGCTGATAAAAAAGAAAGAGGATTAGTAGATAAAGTATTCGTTACCGGATGTTTATCTGAACGTTACCGACCTGATTTAGAAAAAGAGATTCCAAATGTGGATCAGTTTTTTGGCACAACTGAGTTGCCGCAATTACTGAAAGCTTTGGGTGCCGATTATAAGCATGAATTATTGGGAGAGCGATTAACTACAACTCCTAAAAATTATGCGTATTTAAAAATTTCCGAAGGTTGCGACAGACCCTGCAGTTTTTGTGCGATTCCATTGATGCGAGGAAAAAACGTTTCACAAACCATTGAAAAACTGGTAAAAGAAGCCGAAGGTTTAGCCAAAAACGGTGTAAAAGAATTGATTTTGATTGCCCAGGATTTAACTTATTATGGGCTGGATCTTTACAAAAAGAGGAATCTTGGTGAATTATTAGAAGCGTTGGTAAAAGTAGAAGGAATCGAATGGATTCGTTTGCATTACGCCTTTCCGACTGGTTTCCCAATAGATGTTCTGGAAATCATGAAACGTGAACCTAAGATTTGTAATTATATTGATATTCCGTTGCAACATATTTCAGATTCAATTTTGAAATCAATGCGTCGCGGAACAACTCAGGCAAAAACAACAAAATTATTGAAAGATTTCCGTGAAGCAGTTCCCGGAATGGCAATTCGTACCACTTTGATCGTAGGATATCCAGGAGAAACACAAGAGGATTTCAACATATTGAAAGATTTTGTTCAAGAAATGAAATTTGACAGAATGGGTTGTTTTGCATATTCTCACGAAGAAAACACACATGCTTATTTATTGGAAGACGATGTTCCAGATACAGTAAAACAGGAGCGTGCAAATGAAATTATGGAATTACAATCTCAAATTTCCTGGGATTTAAACCAAGAAAAAGTGGAACAAACATTTAAATGTATTATTGACAGAAAAGAAGGGGGTCATTTTGTGGGACGTACTGAATTTGACAGTCCTGATGTAGATAACGAAGTTTTAATTGATGCGTCAAAACATTATGTAAAAACGGGTGAGTTTGTAATGATAAAAATTATCGAGGCTACAGAATTTGATTTGTATGGTGAGCCCGCTTAGATTTATAATATAGTTTTTGAAAACATTTTTAAAACATTAAATATGAAAATAGTTCAGTCATTAGTAGTGGGTACATTTATGTTATTGTCTATTAACACTATTTCCGCACAATATGGAAATAATGGCTATGGCGGAGGCGGTTATGGTGGTAATGGCTATGGAAGTGGCCGTATGAATAGTAGTATGGACCAAGGTAGAAGTCAGGAAAAACCAAAAGAAATTCCTGCTGAAGAAACTGTTGGAAAAATCATGGGAAAAATAAAGCCAGCACTTACTCTTGATGCGCTTCAAGAAATTGCTATATCAAATATTTTCCTTGAAAGTATAAAACGCCAAGGGGTAATATTAAAACAGGAAACCAATCAAAGCGATCAAATGAAAGACATTCAAATACTTTCTGAAAACACGGAAAGAAAGATTGTAGAATTATTAAATGACGATCAAAAAGAAAAATATAAGGTTCTTAAAGAAGAAAGTAAAAACCCAAAAAAATCGAAAAAGAGATAATAGCTAATTCGTATTTTAGAATACAAAAATGCAATTTAAAATATGAAAAAATCCTTTTACTACCTGATTTCGGCTGTTGTAATTACATCTTGCTCCACAAATCCTTACAAAGCCAGTGAGAAAGTATATGACAAAAAACTCAAAACACTAAAGGATCAGATTTCAACTAAAGAACCACAGCCTTTGCCTTATGTTGCCGAAACAGCAATAAGCATTGATACTTTATATGCAAAACAATTACATATTTTTAAAGATTCTATTTCAAAAATGGGCTCAACCCCTTTGCAAAATGGTATTAATACAGAATGGATAGGTACCGTAAATTTTAATTTACGCAAACCTAACTTCATAATTATTCATCATACTGCCCAAGATTCCTTACAGCAAACCGTAAAAACATTTACAAAAACTGAAACACAGGTAAGTTCCCATTATGTAATTTCAGATAATGGAAAAGTGGTCCAAATGTTGAATGATTATTTAAGAGCCTGGCATGCCGGAACTGGTTCATGGGGAAAAAACACCGATATCAATTCAACCTCATTAGGAATTGAGTTAGATAATAACGGTACCGAACCTTTTACTGAACTACAGATAAACAGTTTATTGGCGCTTTTAACTAAATTAAAAAAAGACTATAATATTCCTACTCAAAATATTATTGGCCACTCTGATATTGCTCCAACCAGAAAAAAAGACCCCAGTGCTTTATTTCCGTGGAAAATTTTAGCAGAAAAAGGTTTTGGAATTTGGTCTGATGAATTATTAGAAATAGCTCCATCAGATTTTAATGTGGAACAGGGATTGCGAATTATAGGGTATGATACTAAAAATCTTTCGGCAGCTGTAATCGCATTCAAATTACATTATATTCAATCTCATGTTGATGATATCATAGACGAAAATACAAAAAACACCATCTACTCTATTTATAAAAAACAATAATTCATTATCAAAAAAACAATAAAGCGGCTTTTTGAAAGATTCAAAAAGCCGCTTTATTGTTTTTTTAATACTATTATTGAACAACTGCAGAATGTTTAACTTATTGGCACATTAAACAACTACAAAATCTCAGTATAGCCTACCTTATGCTTTCGAGGAAGCACTAAATTTATCCGAACATATAATCTCTCATTACTCAAATACACTTACATTAATAAATCTATTCAATAAAAAAAGCTGCCAAAATACTTAGAAAGCATCTTGACAGCAAAAAAAAAATATTGTTTTTCTAATTAGAAAGTATATGTAGTTGCAAGTAAAACATAAGCGTTTGAATCTGTAGGCCCATCGCTATCATTGAACGTATCTATAGATGAACTATCATATCTAATCTCAGGAATAATAGTTAAGTTCCCTACTTTATAGTTTAAGGACAAAGTATTTCCAAGTATGTTACCACCGATAGCATTTGTTGAAAGTGCATCTTTATCATCAAAATACTCTAGTCTGTATGCTAAACTAAGATTATCTTTCATTGCATAACTAGCATATCCAACTAAAGAGAACCATTCTCCATCTAAATTACTATCAAAATCATCTGCAACGATAGCGTAAGTACCGTTAAATCCTAATGAGAACGTATCACTTATTTTCTTAGAACCTACAAAATCAAATTGAGTTATGTTTTTATCAGAAACAGGATTAGAACTACCTGTAGTTACATTAAAATAAGCACTTCCTGTATCTCCAACGTAACCCAATTGACCGATAAACGTTTTTTGAGTAGAACCTGCATCAAGTGCTGATTTAAAATCGGTTGGATTAGTAACACCAGCCATAATAGTAAACTTCCCAGAAGTATATTGTGCCTTTACACCTGTATTAAAAAAAGGTCCGTTTGTAAAAGCGTAAGACATACTGTAGTTTTTATTATCCACCGCATCCAATAATTCATAACCTATATGAGTACCAAAGCTACCTGCTGTAACTTTAAATTTATCTGAAAACTCATAAGTGAAATTTAATTGTTTAATCATAAAAGTATTAGCTGCATCATTATAAGTAAATTCACTTGCTCTGCTTCCAAAACCTAAATCTACAAAAACTGATGCTTTACCCATTTTGTGTGATGCTTCAATGGAAGCCATACCTAACTCAAAAGAATTATGTGCACTTGTAAAACTAGTTTTACCATTACCTTGTAGTTTAGAAAAATCATACTTGTAATACATGTCTGCTGATCCCCCAAAAGTAGTTGCCGGCGCTGGTGTTTCTTGTGCAAATGCCATGCTCGTCGTTAGCATCAATGCTAAAATTAGTCCTGCTTTTTTCATGTTTAATTTAGTTTAGTTATTAATCTAGTTGGTTATTATTTTAGTTTAATGGTGATGAAATGTTCAAATCAAATCTTTTTAATTACTATAATATTAAAAAAGCAGTCCAAATTATTCTTTTTTATGAGAAAAAGACATTTTTCTTTTGGCGAATTTATTAACTTTTATTTTAAGTTGAATAATTAATAATTACTTTTTTAGCTCTTTTTGATAAGAATTATTGATAACAAAAAATCATTAGAGAATAATAGATATTCCATATTAATATTGTAATTTTTTAAAAAATTCATAATATTAATATCCACACACCCCCTATTTTTTATATACTTTTATTAAAAAATTTATAAAAAATGAGTTTTTTTAAACGATTTTACATTTAAAATATTTTTAAACCCCTAAATTTTTTAACTGATATGATTTAAATTGTCTTTTTACACTAAAAAACAATAGACAACCATTATTACTCAATATTTGATTAAAAAATTATACTATAAATCAAAAAAAAAAAATCTAAGATTAATTCAAATGCCTAAGAAATAAAAACATCTAATGATTCAAAAAACAGAAATTTATTTTGTTAATTGTCCAATAATTAATTATCAATAAATCAAAATATTAATAACATCAAAAATACTACTGTAATAATCTTTTCTCTTTTTATTAGCAATACAGATGTTAATTTTATTTTAAATTTCACAAAGCAGTATTGATTTCATTTGTTAAATTCTATTTTTGCAGCTATGAAGCTAATCGCACAAATACTATTGTTTGTTTTTATTGCTTTTCTTTCAACACCAACAATTGTTAGTGCGATAAAGAAAAGTACTGATACTTCTATTGCCTATAGTTTTTCTGAGGAAGAGCAATCACACAAACAGATTAAAGCAATTTGCCATTTTGATATGGGCTATGAAATAATCAATTTATCAGAGTTAACTTCAAGTCTTATTCTATCTGAGAATTTATCTAAACACGATATAATTGCTTCTTCCATATTTATTCCCCCACCCGACCAAGTTTAATACAACGTTGATTTTAAAATTTTAAAATCTAATTCTCACATTATATCAATGTGAACAATTCTTTTGTATTCAATTTTCAGTAAGGTATTATGACAAAAAAAATCAATCTTTTTGCTAACCTCAAATCCGATTTCGCATCTGGTTTAGTGGTTTTTTTGGTGGCGCTTCCATTGTGTTTAGGTATTGCAATGGCCTCTGGTGCACCGTTATTTTCGGGAATAATTTCAGGTATTGTAGGTGGTATCGTTGTGGGTTATTTAAGTACCTCAAATTTAAGTGTCTCTGGTCCAGCAGCTGGACTAACTGCTATAGTTCTTACTGCAATTACTGATTTAGGTGCTTTTGACGTTTTTCTAACTGCAGTTTTTATTGCCGGTTTAATTCAATTAGCATTGGGATTTATAAAGGCAGGAACCATTTCAAATTATTTCCCAACCAATGTGATTGAGGGAATGCTGGCCGGAATTGGAATTATTATTATTTTGAAACAACTGCCACATGCTTTTGGTTATGATAATGATTTTGAAGGAGATCAAGCTTTTTCCGAATTGGGAGGAAGTAATACATTTTCTGCATTACTGGCCGTTTTTAATTACATTCAATTGGGTTCCATTATTATTACAATACTTTCATTAGCCATATTGATCGCTTGGGATAAAGTTCCTTTTTTGAAAAAATTAAAATTAGTTCCCGGTGCACTTGTAGCTGTAGTTATTGGTGTTATTTTGAACGAGATTTTCACAACTTCCGGAAGTTCATTGGCTATAGCCAAAGAGCATTTAGTTTCCTTACCAGTTCCAACGTCTTTAGAAGAATTCAAACAAATAATTGTCACCCCTAATTTTTCTGGAATTACAAATTCTAAAGTTTGGGTGGTTGCCTTTACCATTGCTATTGTGGCTTCGATAGAAACGCTATTAAGTATTGAAGCGGCTGATAGAATGGATGTCCAAAAACGTTATACTGATACCAATGTAGAACTTAAAGCTCAAGGGATTGGAAATATGGTGAGCGCTCTTTTAGGTGGTTTACCATTAACATCTGTAATTGTACGCACATCTGCAAATAGTAATTCGGGAGCCAAATCTAAAATGTCAACCATCATTCATGGTTTATTTTTATTGGTAAGTGTTGTAACTATTCCATTCATTTTGAATAAAATTCCATTGGCAACATTAGCAGCTATATTACTGTTAGTAGGATATAAATTGGCTAAACCATCAACATTCAAACATTTTTGGGAAAAAGGAAAATATCAGTTTGTTCCTTTCATTGCAACATTATTAGCCGTTGTATTTACCGATTTATTAAAAGGTGTTGCGCTTGGAATTATCATCAGTATTATATTTGTTTTGAGAGGAAACTTGAAACGAGCTTATCATTTTAGAAAAGAAGAATATGCAGATGGTGATGTTATTCATATCGATTTAGCACAGGAAGTTTCTTTCTTGAATAAAGCCGCCATTAAATCTACTTTGAATGATATCCCTGAAAACTCAAAAGTAATTATTGATGCAAAAGACACTGTTTATATTGCACATGATATTTTAGATTTAATCCATGAATTTAAAACTGTCAGAGCAAAAGAGGATCATATTAAAGTCAAACTTAGAGGATTTAAAAAAGCCTATCAATTAGAAAATAGCGAAGAAATCCCTAACAAAGTTACTTTTGAACATTATTACGATGTTGCCAAAAGAAAAATGGTTCAAAGAGAAATTACCTAAAAATATTTAAGAAAATACATTTATATTAAAAAATACATAGAAAGTTAAATTTTAATTACTAAAAAAAATGAAAGATTTTTATAAAAAAATATTAGACAACAATAAAGAATGGGTTGAAACTTCTTTAGCTAAAGATCCAAATTATTTTCAAGATTTAGCCAAAGGCCAAACTCCTCCATTATTATGGATTGGCTGTTCAGACAGTAGAGTTCCTGCTAATGAAATAATTGGAGCTAAACCCGGCGAAGTATTTGTACATAGAAATATTGCCAATATGGTCGTCCACACTGATATGAATATGTTAAGTGTATTAGATTATGCTGTAAATGTTTTAAAAGTAAAACATGTACTTGTTTGTGGGCATTATGGTTGTGGTGGTGTAAAGGCAGCTATGGGAAATGATTCAATTGGTATTATTGACAACTGGATTCGACACATAAAAGATGTTTATCGATTACACGATCAGTACTTAAATTCAATTACTGATGAAAGAGAACGCTTCAATGCTTTTGTTGAAGTTAATGTAAAAGAACAAGTTTTTGATTTAGCCAAAACATCCATTGTTCAAGCAGCTTGGAAAAACGGCCAAGATTTAACACTACACGGTTGGGTTTATGGGTTAAATTCAGGATTTGTAACTGACTTAGATGTGAATATCAGTTCAGAAAAAGATTTAGATGAAGTTTATCAATTGAGATTCTAAAGTAAAAAAAAGCTCCATAAGGCGATTTTTCAATAATAATTAATAAAGAAAACTCCAAAGCTTCAAAACTTTGGAGTTTTCTTTTGTTTGTTTAAACAACTTTTCAATCAATCTAATTTTCTAAACTTTCTAATGTCATATTTGAAATTACAGACTTATCTTGTTCCAAAACGTCCTCATTACTTGCATATTGGTCATCTTTCTTTATCAAAAGCCATGTATTTTCTTCTTGCGCTTTTAACTCTACCAACGCAAATTCCCCTTTGAGCTTTTTTCCATTTAAAATAAAACTAAGATGTCCTTCTTTCAAATCAGATTTTAATTTTTTTTCGACATTGTCCGTTCCTTCTTTATCCGCTAAAGTATAAGTTCCATTATCCCAAATCATAACAGTTCCGGCACCGTAATTCCCCTCGGGAATAATTCCTTCAAAATCTTTGTAATCGTATGGATGGTCTTCCACCATTATAGCCAGCCTTGTATCTGCTGGATTCATGGATGGTCCTTTGGGTATAACCCAGCTCTTTAATACTCCGTCTATTTCCAACCGAAAATCATAATGCAAATGGGATGCCGCGTGTTTTTGCATGACGAAAACTAATTCGGTTATAGATTTTTTAATTGCACCGTCGGGTTCGGCGGTAGCATTAAAATAACGCTTTTGATTGTATTTATTTAAAGATATCATGATAAATAAAATTAGAGTTAAAATAAATCTAAAAGGTATGGAATTGATATATTCGTGAAATCAGTCAATAAGCAAGCTAAAAAATATTTAGATTGGGTTCAACTCTTTCCGGTATTCTCGTCTAAATTACTGTGATTATCACCGCCAATACTGTAATTGTTATTCTCTTCGTCTTCGCTTCCCATATCCTCCTGATCATCATCCAGTTCAGAGCCGGGAACATCTAAGTCACTACCAGATTCATCTTCATCAAAATCTTTTTGATTCAATTTCCTGACATTATTTATTTCAACTGGAGCCTTCTTTTTAGTAATATCTTCTGGGTCAATTTCCATTTCTTTTTGGAACTTGTTGTACATATCTTCACTTGGAGGATACACAAGAGAATCCGGAACTTTATTTTTATCTTTCTTATCCGGTTTCAGCTTATTTAGATTTGATTTGTCATCTTTATTTTTCATTTTAATATTTTATTAAACTGAATTACAGAACACTAAGTTAATCATTTTTAATCAAAAATGTAGTTTATAAGTATGAAAAAAAACTGTTAATACTCATTTTCTGGTGAACTATTTTTGAATATTAATTTGAAGTTTCCTAATCCGTAATTAATTCATGCCCCCGTGAGAATTCATTATATTTTAAACACCATTATTTTATTGCTGAATTTCTTAAAATAAAATTAAATAACATGCAACGGTTACCTAATCATGTTGTATTCTGTTAAATTTACAAAAAAACTATTTTTTTTATATTTTACAAACAACTACAAAATGGTACCAATGGAAACTCAGGAAAAAGACCAAAATGAAGCAATGAATCCATTTTTTCAGTCCTATAATACCCCTTATAATGTTCCGCCTTTTGATAAAATAAGAAACGAACATTTTAAACCCGCTATTTTAGAAGGCATTAAAGTACATCAGACACAAATAGATCAAATTACTGATAATACTGGCATCCCAACTTTTAAGAACACCATTCTTGCTATGGAAAACGCTGGGGAATTTCTTTTGAATGTCAATATGGTATTTTCAAATTTGAATGGCGCAAATACCAACGATGAGCTTCAGGATATAGCCAAACAACTTGCTCCAAACTTAGCGTCACACAATGACAATATCTATTTGAACGAAAAATTATTCTCAAAAGTAAAATCGCTATGGAATGAAAAAGAAAAACTAAATCTTAATATCGAGGAAGCTAAGGTTTTGGATAATTTATACAAAGCATTTGTACGAAGCGGAGCAAATTTAACTGATTCAGAAAAAGAGAGACTGAGAAAAATAAATGAAGAACTTTCGCTGACTTGTCTGAAATATGGTCAAAATGTTTTGGCTGAAACCAATACATACAAATTGGTTATTGAAGACATTAACGATTTATCCGGATTACCGCAGGAATTAATTACTGCCGCTTTTGCCGAGGGAAAATCAAAAGGAAACGAGGGAAAATGGGTTTTTACTTTGTCTAATTCCAGTGTGATTCCGTTTTTGCAATATAGCGCTAATAGAAATTTAAGACAGCAAATTTGGGAAGCCTATCAAACCCGTGCCAATCATGATGACGATTTTGACAATAAAGAAAATGCTCTAAAACTAGCAAATCTTCGTGGGGAAAAATCAAGACTTCTTGGTTATGAGACGCATGCCCATTATATTTTGGAAGAAACCATGGCCAAAACTCCTGAAAATGTTTACAAACTTTTAAATGATTTATGGAAACCTGCTTTAGAAATTGCTAAAACGGAAGCTGCAGATATTCAGGAAATGATGAAAAAAGACGGAATAAATGATTCGGTAAAGCCCTACGATTGGCGATTTTACACTGAAAAAATCCGAAAAGAACGTTTTGATTTAGACGAGCAGGAATTAAAACCTTATTTCAGTTTAGAAAATGTCAGAAAAGGCATTTTTCAAGTTACCGAAAACTTATACGGCTTACAATTCAAACCTTTACATGAGGTGCCAAAATACCATGAAGAGGTGGAGGTTTGGGAAGTTTTAGAATCCGATGGAACACACATAGGTATTTTATATATGGATTTTTATCCAAGAAATTCAAAACGTGGCGGCGCCTGGATGACCTCCTACAGAACCCAAAAAACAGTTGACGAAATACGACAAGCTCCGGTAATTTCTATTGTCTGCAATTTTTCTAAACCAATAGAAAACAGTCCGGCTTTATTGACTTTTGACGAAGTGACGACTTTTTTCCATGAATTCGGACATGCTTTACACGGATTATTATCGAATGTAACGTACCGAAGTTTAGCCGGTACAAATGTTTCAAGAGATTTTGTTGAACTGCCTTCGCAAATTATGGAAAATTGGGCGGGAGAACCTGAAGTTTTAAAAATGTATGCCAAACAGTCCCAAACTGGAAACGTCATTCCGGATGATTTGATCAAAAAAATGCAAGAATCAAGCACTTTTGATCAAGGTTTTATGACGACAGAGTATTTGGCAGCTTCGTTTTTAGATCTAAAATATCACACCCAAAAATCAGTAATTACAATAGATTCGAATACTTTTGAGAAAAATGCAATGGACGAAATCGGTTTAATACAGTCTATCATTCCAAGATACCGAAGCACGTATTACAATCATATTTTCTCAGGCGGTTATTCGGCAGGATATTATAGTTACATCTGGTCAGGCGTTTTGGACACGGATGCTTTTGAAGTCTTTAAAACAACCAATTTATTCAATACTGAAAAAGCCAAATCATTTAGAAAAAACATTCTAGAAAAAGGTGGAACCGAAGAACCAATGGTCTTGTATAAACGTTTCCGTGGAGCAGAACCTAGCGTTGCGCCTTTGCTAAGAAAAAGAGGTTTAGACAAAAAAGAGGCCACAAAAACATCCGAAGGTTAATTACTCCTGAAAGTAAAATATCCTATTCTAAACCTTAATTTAGAATAGGATATTCTATTTTAAAACGGTTTCAGTACACTTTTTAATTACCCCAAATTCTATTTTTGAAGGAATCAACTGTTTACCTTAAATACTGGATCCCCGATAAAATGGCAGTAGAAAGAAAATAAGTTTTTAGTTTCAGTGGTGACACCTTCAGAATAGAACATTTGGGCTTTTCCATGCTTGTGGTTGTAATCATTAATTCACCCATCAAATCATAGTAGCAATAAATACTTATTTTATCGGCATCAACCTCTTTTATATAATATTTATCTTCTAAAGTCTCCGATAAACCCATTGTAATTGAAATGAATATTTTTATGGCTTATTACGATATTTACTTAATACATTAAAATTGAATAGTCTATAATTGTTATTTTTTACAAAAATGCAATTGTGCTGTTAGACAGCATTAGATTTCAAAGTTACCATTACAATAAGTTCTGCATATCAAGCCGATTTATTTTTCAAAGATAAAATGACCATTAGAACCAGTAGATTTACTAAAATACACTGTAAACGAATATTCATTCTAAAATCCAAAATATGATATTTTTCTATTCCATTTTGCATATTAATAAAACATAAATCACTAACTTTAAACAACTTATCTTTTTACTTAAATACATCCAAAATAGATTCCTAATTTTAAAAAATAGAAACATGAGCGCACTAAAAGACAATGTAATTCCAGGAAATCACGGTCAAATTTTTGGAACAAATGCTATAGAAGAAGTGGATTTAATCGAAATTAAATCCCGCGTATTGAAATTAGACGGAATAAAAGATGTGTTGTTGAATGCTGAAATCTTTCCCAGAGAATTCACTGTGCATACCTCCAAAATGGTAGCTATCAGTGACATTGAAAATAAAGTAAAATCAGTAGGCTTTCATGCTATTCCAAAAGATATATTTGAGCTTTAATATTTTAAAATAACGCAGATTCAATTATTCTAAAACTATTTAAAAAAAACGAAAAATGGAAACTAAAAAAACAATATATCAATTACACGAAGAACACAAAACATGGTTAAACAAACTTTCCTTTTATAAAGATGAACTTAAAATTATGGATAACCGAATTTTGGAAGTGGCAGAAAAAAACACTTCTAATGAGGTACGCTCCTTAGCAGATCATTTTAATAACCAACTGATTATTCAAAAGGAACAGATTGACATTTTAACTCATGATATTAAAAGTCACGAAGCCTATCTTGAAGCAGCAACGCTTGATAATCCTAATGGCATTGACAATGAACAATTTTCAGACCATAAAAAACATAGAGAAAGTATCGCTGTTTTTGAAAAAATATTTAAAGAATTGAGAGAAGAATTGATTGATTTTCTATCGAAATGGATGTGAATTGGGCGATTTACAAAAACTAAAAGCATCTTTTTCAACTATTTCTTTGGAGGTCTTAGTATCGACTATTTTTTAATTTTTACCTAGAGACTATTTCCTTTAAAAACATAAACTTCAAAATGCTTATCAACTAGTATTGCTCTATAGTAAAACAGTGCATCAAATAAAAATTTAAACAAAAATTAGTGTTTTTAGATTGGTTTTTATATATCAATATCGTAATATTGCAATATAAATATATAACGATGGGAGTTACTAAATCAGAACATTTCACAGACGAGCAAAACGAATTGGCAACATTAGCGAAAGCCATAGGGCATCCTGCCCGAATTGCTATAATAGAACATCTCATAAAAGTAAACAGTTGTGTGTGCGGTGATATCGTAAATGAACTGCCTTTGGCACAACCTACTGTTTCCCAACACTTGAAAGAACTAAAAAATGCCGGACTTATAAAAGGCAATTTTGAAGGCAATGCCATTTGCTATTGCCTCAACGAACAAGGTTTTAATAAAATAAAAGGATTCTTTCAACACATTAATACCTACTTAGAAAATAAGAAGAATCAATGTTGTTAATTTTTAAATTACTAGAATCATGAAATCGCCCTGACTCAAAAAAACAATATAATTTAGGAATAGCGATATCATATCCTTTAAAAAACAAAATATTATATTCATATGAAACTCTCAGAAATTAAAAAACAGTTGAGCACGCTAGACAACGTTGCTTTTGTATTGCCAAACGGAACCTATGTTCCAGAGCATTTTCACGTAACCGAAGTGGGTTTAATCACTAAAAACTTTATTGATTGCGGTGGAAAAGTTCGAAAAGAAACCGTAGTAAATTTCCAATTATGGGATGCCAATGACTTCGAACACCGCCTAAAACCGCAAAAACTTTTAGACATCATCGCTCTTTCAGAAAAAGTGTTAGGAATAGAAGATTCCGAAATTGAAGTCGAATATCAAGGTGAAACTATTGGAAAATACGATATTGGTTTCAACGGATCAGCATTCACTCTTTTAAACAAACAAACCGCTTGTTTAGCACAAGATCAATGTGGCATTCCTGCAGAAAAACAAAAAGTAAAATTATCTGAAATCCAAGCGCAATCAAGCTGTTGTACTCCTGGAGGAGGCTGTTGCTAATTTTTTAAAACTATAAAATGACTTTAACAAAAACTATCGTATTTCCAGAAATCGAAAAGGTAATCTCTGCTTTTGATTTTGAAACCATCGCACCAGAACGCAAAATTATTTTGCAACCACTTATTGATTTTATTCAACAAAAAGTTACTAACCAACAAGAAGTTAGGCTGAATTTGATTTGCACACACAATTCCAGAAGAAGCCATTTATCGCAAGTTTGGGCACAAACAGCAGCGGCGTATTTCAATATCAAAAATGTATTTTGTTATTCTGGAGGTACCGAAGCAACGGCTTTATTTCCCATGGCTGCCAAAACACTAGAACAATCAGGCTTTAAAATTAAAACTATTGCATCAGGGAATAATCCAATTTATGCCATAAAATATTCCGACAATGAATATCCCGTTATTGGTTTTTCAAAAACGTATGATGACGATTTTAACCCCCAAAGTGAGTTTGCAGCAATATTGACTTGTTCCCAAGCACATGGAGGTTGCCCGTTTATCGCTGGTGCTGAAAAGCGTATTCCAATCACATTTGAAGATCCAAAAGCATTTGACAATACACCACAACAAGCAAAAAAATATCAGGAACGCAGTTTACAAATTGCAACTGAAATGTGCTACGTATTCTCCCAAATAAAATCATAATAATGGCCTCTAAAAAAAGATTAAACTTTCTCGATAGTTACCTTACCCTTTGGATATTTCTGGCAATGATAATTGGAGTTTCCATTGGTTACTTTATTCCGTCAAGCAGTGGTTTTATCAATTCCTTTTCAAGCGGAACGACAAATGTTCCTTTGGCAATTGGATTAATAGTAATGATGTATCCTCCATTGACTAAAATTGATTTTTCAAAAATTTCTTTAATGCTTGAAAAGCCAAAATTACTGACCACTTCTTTTTTAATCACTTGGATTTTCGGTCCGTTTTTAATGTTTTTATTAGCAACATTCTTTTTGAAAGACTATCCGGAATACATGACCGGTTTAATCATAATTGGAATTGCGCCTTGCATTGCGATGGTAATTGTTTGGAATGAATTAGCCGAGGGAAATAGAGAATTAACCGCTGGATTAATTGGAATTAATAGTTTGCTTCAAGTGTTCTTTTTTGGTTTATATGCCTATTTCTATTTGGAAATCATGTTACCATTATTCGGAATAAAAGGATTGGAATTAAATATTACGGTTGAACAAATTGCCACGACAGTTGGAATTTATTTAGGAATTCCATTTGCATTAGCAGTAATTAGCAGCTATGCCATCAAGAAATACATTGGCGACAAATGGTTCAATCAAAAATTTATTCCTTTTGTCTCTCCAATTACGTTGATTGCTTTACTTTTTACAATCGTAGTCATGTTCAGTTTAAAAGGCGAAATGATTGTTGATCTACCACTGGATGTAATTCGAATTGCTATTCCGCTTGTGATTTTCTTCACCATTATGTTTTTCCTGATGTTTTTTGTTTCAAAAAAAATCGGAGCCAATTATAGAGATGCTGTAGCACTTTCATTCACCGCATCGGGAAATAATTTTGAATTGGCAATTGCAGTTTCCATTGGAGTTTTCGGCATCAATAGCGGACAGGCATTTGCTGGAGTTATTGGTCCATTAGTAGAAGTTCCGGCTTTGATAATTTTAGTAAATGTGGCTTTTTGGTTAAGAAAAAAATACTATCAATCTAAGTAATTTTAAAATAAAAATTTTAAAATATAAGTACACTGTTTTAAATTAACTCAAAGCTCCCAAACACTTTTTTGGGAGCTTTTTTTATCCAAATATTAAATGACCCCCCAAATACAGAATATTTTTTTTAACAAAACAGGACTTTAATTATAAATACCCTATTTAAAACACCCTTTTTTGAATAATTACTAATTAATTTCAAAAACACACAATTAAGTATCTAAATTAAGTATTAATACTTATATTTGCGTAATAATACTTAATTAATGAGATTATGATTAAAGTAATAGTAGTCGGAAACGGCATGGTAGGTTACAAATTTTGTGAAAAATTCATTGCAAAATCAGGACAAGAAGAATATCAAATCACCGTATTTGGAGAGGAACCAAGACGCGCATACGATAGAGTTCACTTGAGTGAATACTTTGCGGGTAAAAGCGCTGACGACTTATCATTATCAACATCAAATTGGTATGAAGAAAACAACATAATCCTAAACACCTCTGAATTAATCACTGATATTAATAGAGAGCAAAAAACAATACATACCCATTTAGAAAAAACGCATGCCTACGACTATTTAGTTTTAGCTACAGGTTCAGCTGCTTTCGTACCGCCTATTGAAGGCGTAGATAAAGAAGGAGTTTTTGTATACAGAACTATTGAAGATCTAGATGCAATAATGGCTTACGCCAAGAAAATAAAGCAAAATGGTGCTACTGAAGCTGCCGTCCTTGGTGGTGGATTATTAGGACTTGAAGCCGCTAAAGCGGTATATGATTTAGGATTAAATCCACATGTAGTGGAATTTGCTCCTCGATTGATGCCAAGACAGCTTGATAAAGGTGCGAGTGATATGTTGCAATCAAAAATTGAGGAACTCAACATTAGCATTCACCTTAACAAATCAACACAATATATTGCTGGTGAAGATACCATAACAGGAATGATGTTTGAAGGAGAAAAACTCCTAAAAGTAGACATGTTAGTAATTTCTGCAGGGATTAAACCACGGGACGAACTAGGAAGAGTTTCCGGACTTGAAGTAGGCGTACGAGGAGGAATTGTAGTAAACAATAAAATGCAATCTTCTGATCCTTATATCTATGCGATCGGAGAAGTAGCACTTTACAATCATATGATTTATGGTCTTGTAGCTCCTGGATATGAAATGGCCGATGTAGCCGCTGAACAAATTATGAAAGGGGCAAAAACGATGAGGGAA
This sequence comes from Flavobacterium esculini, assembly GCF_048284325.1. Lineage (NCBI taxonomy): Bacteria > Pseudomonadati > Bacteroidota > Flavobacteriia > Flavobacteriales > Flavobacteriaceae > Flavobacterium > Flavobacterium esculini. Next base: position 108,464 of record NZ_JBLVPI010000004.1, read on the forward strand.
ACCATCGATATGTCTACACAATTAAAATTAATTGGTGTTGAAGTTGCGAGTTTTGGTGATCCTTTTATAGAAAATGAGGACGTAACCGCCATTGTTTACGAAAATAAATTCAGTGGAATTTATAAAAGAATCAATGTTACCAAAGACGGAAAAACACTTTTAGGAGGGATATTGGTAGGTGACTCAAGTGATTATAATGGATTGTTCCAAATTTATAGCAACGCCATGAAATTGCCTAAAAATCCAGAAGATTTGATTTTGGGTTCAAGAGGAGGAGAAAGTTCTACTATGGGAAGCGCAATGGACTTGCCGGACACTGCCGTAATTTGTTCTTGTGAAAATGTTACCAAAGGAAGTATTTGCTGTTCTATCACAGACGGTACTTGCGAAACTCTTTCAGATGTAGTCAAATTGACCAAAGCAACAACGGGTTGTGGTGGATGTAAACCAATGGTTGTAGATTTAGTAAAAGAAACCCAAAAATCATTAGGAAAAGAAGTAAAAGATGTGGTTTGCGAGCATTTTGCTTATAGCAGACAAGAACTATATGATATCGTAAAAATCAACAAATTTACCAATCACAATGAGGTATTAGGTACTGTAGGAAAAGGAGACGGATGCGAGGTTTGTAAACCGGTTTTATCTTCTATATTCTCCAGTATATATAATGATACTGCCAACAAACATGTCGTTGAACAGGATTCAAATGACAGATTCTTGGCTAATATTCAACGTAACGGTACGTATTCTGTCGTGCCTAGAGTTACAGGTGGTGAAATTTCAGCCGAGAAACTAATCGTATTAGGTCAAGTAGCCCTAAAATACAATTTATATACCAAAATTACAGGAGGGCAACGTATCGACTTATTTGGTGCCGAATTAAACGATTTGCCTGAAATTTGGAAAATACTTATCGACAGCGGTTTTGAAAGTGGACATGCTTATGGTAAATCATTACGTACCGTAAAAAGCTGCGTAGGGAACACTTGGTGTCGTTATGGAATGGATGACAGTACCACTTTTGCCATTGAATTAGAAAACAGATACAAAGGATTGCGTTCACCACACAAAATCAAAGGTGGCGTTTCTGGTTGTATCAGGGAATGCGCCGAAGCCAGAGGAAAAGATTTTGGAGTTATTGCCGTAGACGGAGGCTGGAATCTATACATCAGTGGTAATGGAGGAGCAAATCCAAAACACGCTGTTTTATTTGCAGAACAGGTTGACAAAGAAACTTGTTTGAAATACTTAGACCGTTTCTTGATGTTTTATATCCGTACAGCAGGACCATTAGTACGAACTTCTACTTGGCTAGAAAAACTGGAAGGTGGACTAGATTACTTGAAACAAGTAGTAATCGAAGATAGCTTGGGAATTGCTAATGCATTGGATGTAGAAATGCAAGGATTGGTTGATTCATACGAATGTGAATGGACTCAGGTTATTGAAAATCCTGAATTGCAAAAACGTTTTAGACATTTCACCAATTCTGACGAGAGAGACGACAATATTGAATTTGTACCAATAAGAGATCAAAAAATGCCAAAATCTTGGTAATCAACCGTTTTTAAATAAAAACAACTACTACATTATATACAACTAATTAACTCTTTCTACTCTCAACCCTCTCTCTTTTGGAGAGGGCTGAAGTGAAGAAAAATTAAAAGATTATTCAAATGGAAAATATTCTAAATCAATACCAAACCGTTTCTCTAAACGATGTAAAAATATGGTTCAAGGCAGGTAAAACATCTGATTTCCCTAGTAATGGTGGTGGTTGTATCAAATACAAAAACAAACAGATTGCCATTATAAAATTTGACCGCAGAAACGAATGGTACGCCTGTCAAAACCTATGTCCTCATAAAATGGAAATGGTGCTTTCAAGAGGAATGATTGGTTCTACTGACGATATTCCTAAAATAGCTTGTCCGATGCACAAGAAAACATTTTCTCTTGTAGACGGTTCGAATCTGAATGGTGATGATTTAAAAATCGCTACCTACCCTGTAAAAATTGTAGAAGATGAAGTATTCGTTGGCTTTTTGGAATAATTATGTATCTTTGATTATAAACATTTCAAATGACAACAACACCATTCCAGAACGCAAGTACATGGATTGATGCAGAGAATGCTCAAGATCCAAACCACGAAACATACCAATCTATAACCTATCCAAAGGAATTATTATATTCAAATCGAATGTATAAAAGACTGATGGATTTTCATCCAAATGCTTCAGAATCAGTTCAAATAGCCTCTAAAGCACAACACATTTGCCGATGGAAAATAGCACGGGAATCCTACCCTATGGATCGTGTGGGTTATTTAAAATGGCGCGAAGATTTGAAAAAATTTCACGCCAAAACAACCGCTGTTATTTTAGAAAAAGCGGGCTACAGTGAGGAATTTATCGACAGAGTTTCTTTTCTGATTGAAAAAAAATTACTTAAAAAAGACGAGGAAACACAACTTTTAGAAGATGTCATTTGCTTAGTCTTTCTAGAATACTACCTAGACCCTTTTGTACACAAACACGACAGGGAAAAAATGAAAAATATCATTCTGAAAACTTGGCTTAAAATGTCTGAAAAAGGACAGCAGGAAGCCTTAAAAATCAACTACAGTGCTGCGAATCTTGAATTGATCAAAGAGTCTCTTGAACTGTAATCTGATTTCGTTATGACAAAAAGCGCCAAAGGATCATCTATCGATACTATTTCATTTAAAAACTTAAGGCGATTGTATCTTTTCGCCTTATTAACTATTGCCATTACAGTGTTGTTAAGCCAGTTGTTGATACAATACAACCTTAACAGCCAACTGAGTGATTCCCGAATAATCAATATTTCGGGAAAACAAAGAATGTTGAGCCAGAAATTGACGAAAGAGGTTTTAATTTTAAATTTCGTAACAGATACTGCAAAAAAAAATGAGGAAATCACAAGCATAGAAGAAACGCTTTCGCTTTGGAAAACTACCCATTTTAATTTAGAAAAAGGAAATGACAGTCTTGGTTTTCCAAAAGAGAAAAGCAAAACCCTTTCGGTATTATTTAAGGCAATCAAACCTAATTTTGACAGTATTGTTATTGCTACAACCTTTTTTTTAGAAAATAAAAAACTAAACGCAAAGGAATCCGAAAATCAAAAATTAGTACAAGCCATTCTTGAAAACCAAGTAGTTTTTCTTTCTAAAATGAACCAAATTGTTGATGAATACGACAAAGAGGCGCTAGAAAAAGTGACACTCCAAAGTAAAACGGAATATGCAATTTTAGTATTTACGCTATTTGTTTTATTACTCGAATTCTTGTTCATCTTTAAACCTACAAATCAAAAAGTAGAAAAACTTATTTCTAAACTTTTATCTTCTGAAAAAAAGGCATTAAAACTTGCTTATAACACCGAAATAATTAGTGAAATAAAAGAAAATTCTGTTAAAGAATTAAAATCACTCAATTATGCCATGGAGAATACGTTGCTCTATTGCCGCGTTGCCCCTGATGGCACCGTAATTCATATTGGAGAAAAATTCTCAAAACTACTGCGATACAACCCATTTATTTCGGACAAGACCTTTTCTCAGGTTTTGACTCCAATAGAAAAAGAGCAAATCGTAATTGATAGGATTCTTGCCGAAAAACAACGAAGTGGTTGGCAAGGAGAACTCAATATTACCAATAGAGACGGGGAATCGCTCTGGCTCGACTTATCAATGGTTCCTGTAACCATAAAAAAAGAAGAATCTGAATTATTGATTATCTGTTTTGATATTACCGAGCGTAAGAAAGCGGAACAGGAAGTTGAACGATTGAATACCGAAAATGTAACTGATAAAATCAATCAGCAAAAAATTATTTCGAGTAAGATTGTCGAAAATCAGGAAAACGAACAAAACAGGATTGCCAGAGAAATTCATGATGGAATTGGCCAAATGCTTACCGGTTTAAAATTTAGTCTGGAAAGCATCAATCTGGATGATAAAGAAAAAGCTGCCCAAAAAATAGAATACCTAAAAAAATTATCGCTTGACATTATAAAAGGAGTTCGCACCGCCACATTCAACTTAATGCCTCCGGAATTGAGCGATCATGGCATTGTTTCCTCAATTGCAAAACTGACTCAGGAATTATCAAAATTGACAGGAAAGAATATTCTTTTTTACAACAAGACCCATTTTGATAAACGATTGGATTCTTTAATTGAAATTAACATCTACAGACTGACTCAAGAAGCCATTAATAATGCTCTTAAATATGCCGAATCCTCGCATATAATTGTACAATTGTCGCATAGTAATTCTATTTTGAGTATTACAATTGACGATAACGGAAAAGGATTTGATATTACTACTGCCGAGAAAAAGAGAAACAGCGAATCCGGAATGGGGTTACTTTTCATGAAAGAAAGGATTCAATATATTAATGGTCGGGTTTTTATCAACTCAATTCCAGATGAAGGGACCCGAATCACTTTCAATATTCCTATATAATCTTATAAAATTTACAAAATTTACTCTTTTTTCAATCCAAATAAAATAATTTCATTAGAATACGTATCTTAGCCTTAATTTTTAGGTTAATATACGTAATTAATCAAGTTTCAAAATTAAGTAAGTTATGAGTAATACTATTCGAGTTGTTCTGGCAGATGATCATGTATTTGTAAGAGATGGAATCAAATCATTATTAGAAAATGAAGTTAACATAGAAGTTGCTGGCGAAGCTATGGATGGTCTGGAAGCCCTTAAAATGGTAGAAGCCGTTATACCTGACTTACTGATTTTAGATATTCGTATGCCAAATATGACCGGCATTGAAGTAGTAGAAAAACTAAGAAGTCAAAACAATATGGTAAAAATTGTTATGCTTTCTATGCACGAATCAGAAGAGTACGTATTAAAATCAATCAAAGCCGGAGCCGATGGATACTTACTTAAAGGTTCCAGCAAAGAAGAATTTCTTAAAGCAGTCCACACCATTGCTAATGGTGGAAAATATTTTAGTGGCGACATCTCCTCTATATTAATTGGTCAACTTAGTAATCCGTCTGGGGTAATGGAAACAAAACAACCATTAGACGAGGAAATGATGATAACCAAAAGAGAAAAAGAAATCCTTAAACTTTTACTGTCCGGAAAAGGAAATAAAGAAATTGCTGAAGCTTTAGATATCAGTAAGCGCACGGCAGAGGTTCACCGTTTTAATTTGATGAAAAAATTGAAAGTAAAGAATCTTATGGAACTTTCTAATAAAGCTACAGAATACTCTTTATTATAACCTTTTTTCAAGAAGAAACTTTCCAATACCTTAAAGACTACGTATATCAATATAAATTAAGTATAAATACTTAATTATTTTACGTAAACTGCGAAAACGCAGGTTTTCACTAAGTTCTAGTACTTACATTTGTAAAAAATATAAGTATTATGAAAAATTCAAACTCTTTATCCCAATCCCATAAAATTTTGGTTTTAAATACACTTGCATTTACTATATGTTTTGCATGTTGGACTTTAAATGGTGTTTTAGTAACATTCCTAGTAGACAATGGAATTTTTAAATGGAGTGTTGTCCAAGTGGGCTGGCTTCTTGGAATTCCAATTCTTACAGGTTCTATTATGCGTTTACCAATCGGTATTTTAACTGACAAATTTGGTGGAAAATATGTATTCTCCATATTACTGCTCCTCTGCTCGATTCCTTTGTTTCTGCTTCCTTTAGCTGATAGTTTTTTCATGTTTGCCCTTCTAAGCTTTTTATTTGGTATGGTAGGAACCAGTTTTGCAGTTGGAATTGGATATACCTCTATTTGGTACCCAAAAGAATGGCAAGGTAGAGCCTTGGGGATTTTCGGAATGGGAAATGCTGGAGCTGCGATAACTACATTTCTTGCGCCTTCTCTATTGAATCATTTTTCAGTAGAAGACCCACAAAATGGTTGGAAATTATTACCGATCATATATGGAGCTGCTCTGGTAGTTATTGGTGTTGTCTTCTTGGTTTTTGCAAAAAACAAAAAAATAGAGAACCAAACAAAAACAGTTTCTCAAATGCTTCAATCCTTAAAGAGTGTGAGAGTTTGGAGATTTGGAGCCTATTACTTCTTAGTATTTGGATGTTTCGTTGCATATTCACAATGGTTGTTGCCAAACTTTATGAACGTATACCAAACTAGCCTTGTCATGGGAGGGTTATTTGCTACCATGTTCAGCTTACCTTCTGGAGTGATTCGCGCTTTTGGTGGTTATTTATCCGATAAATTTGGAGCTAGAAAAGTGATGTATTGGGTATTAGGATCTTCTGTTGTATTAAGTGCTTTATTGATGGTCCCAAAAATGGATATAACAACTGCTGGTCCAGGTGTTATGGCTGGTAAAAAAGGAACTATAACCGCTATTTCTGATACCAATGTAAAAGTAGGAGATAAAGATTTTCCAATCAATAAAAAAGTAGAAAAAACAGTTGAAAATTCTATTTTCCCAACCAAAAACTCTTGGCAAGAAGTAGTGGTAAAACAAAACCAAGAAGTGAAGAAAAAAGAATTATTAGCAAAAGGAATAACACAAATCCATTTTGAAGCTAACATGTGGGTATACTTAGTTTTGGTAATCCTGATTGGTATTTCTTGGGGAATCGGGAAAGCAGCCGTTTATAAACACATTCCTGAATATTTCCCGACAGAAGTTGGTGTTGTAGGTGGAATGGTAGGTATGATAGGTGGTCTTGGAGGTTTCTTTGGACCAATTATCTTCAGTTATTTATTGACTGCAACCGGAATTTGGTCAAGCTCTTGGGTATTTATCCTGCTATTCTCAGCAATCTGTTTAGTTTGGATGCATCTTACCGTAACTAAAATTATGAACGAAAAACAACCTACGTTATCCAGAGAAATGGAACGTAAATAATAATACTTTTTTGAATGGGTTATTTGGGTTAAAAAAATTGTTAATAATAAAACCAGTAAACTTCATTTAAAAAAGAATAGCAAAACTTTCAATTCCTCTAGAAAGTTTTTACTTCATGCACAGACGTAACACTTTCTATTACGGTTTTACGTCTTGTGTAGAAGCTAAAAAATCAACCGCAAATTCACAGCTTTGAAATCTGTGAATTTGCGGTTGATTTTTTTAATGGTAATTTGAGATATTGTACTATTTGATTTAACAGTATATTTGAGATTAACTAAATACTTCAGATTTATAAAGGCGATACATTTATGGGTTATAAATCATTTTAGAAATATTATACATCAAACTATGAAAAACTTATGAAAGGATTCGTATTTATAGATAATGAAGAAATTGGTTTTGCTAATTTTAAAAATATTGACGAAAGCATGGGCGTAATCGGTGGTAATTTTTTTGCAAATGAAAACTATACAAAATTTAAAAAAGACATTCAAAAACTTACTAATAAATATGGAAATGCTAATAGTGTCAATTACAATTTTAAAGTTTTATTGAATGGTATTGAGTTAAATCCATTTGGAGGAATTTCATTTGTTGACTCAGAAGAATTTAACGAAATGTATTTAGATGTGGCAGGACTTGATGGAAATATAATTGAGAAAATGAAATAACTAGGCCCAGACAAAGTCTCCGATTTTTGAGGAAGTGGAAATCGGTCTGAAACCGAAAAATAAAACCTCAAAGTCCAAGAATGCACAGCGATAACAGTCGCAAATAATTCATCTCTTTACCCTATGATTATTGGTTATATTCTCACCAATCTAATATCAATTTCTCTATCCACATAATTCCATTCTTCTGTTTTTCGAAGTGTTTCTAAAAGTTCTTCAAAAGCAGCGGCATCAGCTGGAGCATATTCAAACCAAGTCAAAAAATCAAAAGGCTCACCAATGTCTCTGGAATGAAATAACTTCCTGGCAATTGCAGGCAAATATTTCATCCCTATTTGGGTATGTTGGGATTTATTTTCCATTATTTTTCTACGTTCATCTTGCGCTAAATTCCACCATGCTTCCGATTTTCGGATGGGAATAAATGCCGCTAAAGTAGCTTCTGAGCGGCCTAAATCTTCTTGAATAGCAACCAAGTTGTCTTTATCCTCTTTCTCCGTATACCGAAGGTTACTCACAATTCCTTTTAAGGTCCAAATTCCTTTATTAGACGGAACTAAAGAACTTGAAATCTTTTGTATGTGAGAAACGGACTCGATTGGCTCTCCTTTCAAAGCAATCATTGAAGCTACTTTCCACTCCCCGGCATGATCGCCTATAAAATCAAAAATTGTAGTATTCATATCGATTTATTTTTTATAATTAGTATTTTGGGTTTAAACAGAAATCCCTGAAATGGCTCAATACCTCAGGGATTCTTAAATTAACTAAACAAATTAAACCAAACCAAAAAAATTAACTTTTATATACCATATCCATATCTTCAATGGAGAACTTATCCGTTAACAGATGTAATAATTTATCTCTTAGCTCAATATATTCAGGCATTTTTACTATTTCAATTTTGTTTCGAGGTCTTGGTAAATGAACTTCTACAATCTCCCTAATGGTTGATGCGGGACCATTATTTAATACTACAATTCGATCTGACAAAAACAATGCTTCTTCAATATCATGTGTAATCATAACAATAGTTTTATCTCTATTGTTTAAGTTCCATAATTTCAATACTTCAATTTGCATAGTACCTTTGGTTAAAGCATCCAAAGCACCAAAAGGTTCATCCAACAATAATACTCCCGGGTTGATAGAAAAAGCTCTCGCAATGGCTACTCTTTGTTTCATACCACCCGATAATTGTCCAGGTAATTTATCTCTATGTTCCAATAAATTAACCATTTTAAGATTATTATCCACAATTTCATGTTTTTCTTTCGTAGAACAATCCATTACTGAATCTACCGCTTGAAAAATATTTTCATGAACTGACATCCAAGGCAAAAGAGAGTAGTTTTGAAAAACGATTCCTCTATCTGGTCCAGGGCCTTTTATTATTTTTCCGTCTAATTCAACCGTTCCGCCTGTGGGAATAAGCATTCCGGCAATGGCATTCATGATGGTTGATTTCCCACAACCGGAGTGACCAATGATAGAGATAATTTCTCCTTTTTTGATGGATAAATTAATATTTGTTACTGCAACATATTTTCCTTTTGGAGTTGGAAACGAAATTTCCAAATCTTTTATTTCTAAATAACTCATAGTTGTATTTTTTAAATTTTATTAAGCTTTATAAGCCACTTTATTTTCGATGAAAGTAAATAATCTGTCAAAAAGCAATCCTATAATACCAATGATGATAATGGCTGATATAACTTTTTCCAAGCTTAATGCATTCCAACTGTCCCAAACAAAGAACCCAATACCTGCTCCACCAGACAACATTTCACCCGCTACAATTACCAACCAAGCTACACTGATACTCAAACGCAACCCTGTAATTATATGAGGTAAACTATACGGAATTAAAATTTTAGTCAAGTATCTCATTTTAGAAAATCCAAATGCCTTTGCTACATTTTTATGATCCTGAGGAATCGACGCCACACCAAAAGAAGTATTAATCAACGTAGACCACAAAGAAGTAATAAAAACAATAAATATGGTTGCCATTCCAGTATCTTTAAAAACCACCAAACCAATAGGAAACCAGGCTAAAGGGGAAACTGGTTTTAAAAGCTGAACAATTGGATAAAAAATTTGTTTACAAACGGTACTGGCTCCCATTAAAATTCCAATTGGAATAGCAATTAATGAACCTAACAAAAACCCCATCAATACTGTTTTTATCGAATTGAATAATTGTAATCCTATTCCTTTATCATTTGGTCCGTAGTCATAAAAAGGATCGCTTAACATTTCTTTCAAAACAGTTAAAGTAGCTATTGGACCAGGTAGTGCATCTTTTGTATAATAACTTAATAAACTCCAGAATCCGCCAAAAACGAACAAACCTACACCTGCCAAAAGCAATGATTTCGATTTTACAAGTAAAGAATTTAATGCTAATTTGAGTTTATAATTTTCTTCTGTGACACTTTTTTTTGTCTCTGTTGAAACATTGATTTCTGAATCTAGTGTATCAATGGTTAGTGTGTTTTTATCAGACATGGTAATAAAATTTAGTTTAATTAAGGTATTTCTAATGTCTCCCCGATCCCGAAACTTCGGGACGGGACTCTCTATAAAGAAAAGGGGTTGAGACGTTGTAATCTATTTTTTAATTTATCTTTTTACAACTTTTAAGTAAGCTGCAGGATTTGATGGGTCAAAAACAGTTTTATCCATAGTAAGAGAAAAAGGTTTCATATCATCATTTGGAACTTTCACTTTCATGCTCTTAGCTACTTCTTCGTACAAATCTTGCAAGATTAATTTATCCGCAATTGCAGCATAATTTGGAGCTTCTTTCAAATATCCGAATCTTACAAACTGTGCCATCGCCCAAATTGCATATGATTTACGAGGATAATTAACCATTCCGCCTTTGTGAAATAACATATAATCTTTGGCATAAACTTGTGTTCCTTGGTTACAACCTAAATTGTAATCTCCCATCAATCTCGCTTCAATTACGTCAGCTGGTGCATTTACATAAGGCGCTCTACCAATAATTGCAGCCGCTTTTTTACGATTAGATGGATTGTCTAACCAGATGCAAGCTTCCATTACCGCTTTCATTACTTTTACTAAATCTGCTTTACGTTTTGAGCTAAAATCTTTGTTCACAACCAAAGCTTTTTCAGGATGATCTTTCCAAATGTCTTGAGAAGCTACCTGTGTAAATCCAATTCCTTGCTTTACGGCAACACCTCCCCAAGGCTCTCCTACGCAATAACCATCCATGTTTCCAACCTTCATGTTCGCCACCATTTGTGGAGGAGGAATCGTAATAATTTTCACTGCTTTTTGATTCAAACCAGCGATAGACATCCAGTTACGCAACCATAAATCGTGTGTTCCTCCAGGAAAAGTCATGGCAAATGTCACTTCTTTTTCAGCTTTTAACTTGGCCGCAACCACTGGAGTTATTTTATTCATTTGTTTAAAGCCTACTTTTCCACAAAAATCATTAGAAAGTGTAATGGCCTGACCGTTTACATTAAGCATCATGGCAATTTTCATTTCAGATCCAGCTTTACCACCAACTCCTGTGTATACTGAGAACGGCATAGAATACAAACAATGTGCTCCGTCTAATTCTCCTGTTAAAATTTTGTCACGAACATTCGCCCAAGAAGATTCTTTGGTTACAATAACTTCAACTCCGTATTTTTTAAATAACCCTAGTTCTTTTGCCATAACAATTGGCGAACAATCCGTAAGTGGAATGAAACCTAATCGTACAGGATCATTTTGAGCATTTATTGTTGTAAAAGCGGAACTCAATACGATCAACAAGGTCAACATAACTCTTTTGAAAACCCTTGTTATTTGTTTATTTGAATTTTTCATTTTATTTATTTTTTTTAAAATTGAATACTTTAATTTATTTTTTGGCTAAAAAATTAGGTTTGATATTTAGCATTAGATAAGCAAATTGTGGGCTAAGATCTGGTGTTGTAACATTTTTAACCGCTGCTGACGCCATTGAATTAGTAGCTTTCATGAAAGAATATCCAGCTTCAATATTGATCATTTTAGTTAAATTGTATCGTACCATTAAGTCAACCTCAGTCCCTAAATAAGAATCTAATTCCCCTCCAGCTCCATTAGACAAGGTGTTTGCTGCTGCAAAACCATGTATATCAGCAAAAAATGTAAGGTTATCTTTTGCGTTGTATTTCATTTTAAAGAAATAGTTCAATAATCCTTGTTTTCCAAAGCCATTCGCAGCATAGAAATAATCCATACTTCCCCAGAATTTGTGTGGTGTTCCGTATAATGGATCAAAAAGATTGCTTTCTGAAGTTGCGGTTACTGCTTTTGTACCGTCTGTTCCTGATAAATAATCAATTCCAGGACCTACAAATAATTTTCTTCCTACTTGCAAAGTTGATGTTACCGAAGCCAAATTAGCACTTATAGATCTGCCGTCTTTGTCCTTACCCCCTTGATGGTACAAGCTTCCTGTAAGATTGAATTTTCTGGTAACATTAGTGTTGAAATAAAATCCTGTAGTATTGCGACTCCAAACTCCTTCTCCATATACTTTGGTAGTTACAGCCGGTGTTCCAGAAGTAACATTCGTATATTTATTAAAATCATCTTTAAAGAATAGAAACGAGATATCACCAAAGGAAAGTTTCTTTCCTATATAAGCATACTGAAATGATTTGTACATGGTACCAATTCCATTTGTACCAGCGCCATAAGCAGTAGGAACTCCATTATAAACTGTCCCGGCATTAAGTTCTTTATTTTGGTTAAATGCAGCTCCAACATCAGCAATCCATCCTTTGTTTGCAAATTTGAAAACAATCGCATCATGTCTTCTTCCTTGTTGTAACCAATCTAAACCTCCTAACACTTTTTGGTCATCATAAGAGATTTCTTGACGTCCTATTTTTAAAGATAAATTTTGAATGGTGCTTATCGTGTCATTCAACATAATCTCTCCCCAAGCTTCATGAAGCATGATCCCGTTATTTGCTTCTGTAGTTGTTCTATTTATGGTAGAAGCATCTTGTCCCCACACGCGCACATCTTGTAACGCCATAAATACTTTAAATCTATACCCTGTAAACCCTATATTTAATCTTGCTCTTTGAGAATTGAATAAAGCTGCTTTGTCTGCCTCTTTTTGCAAAGTCCCTTGTCCTGCTCTAAATTCAGTTCTTTCTCTAATTTGTCCTGTTGCGGTAAATTGTGCTTTTGCTTCATTTTGGCTTAATACGGTTAAGGCGATTCCCAAGAAAAAAGATTTCGAAAGATTTACTCTTGAAATTTTTCTCATATTCAAACCTTGAGTACCTAGTAATGTGCTTTTAAACTTTTGCATAATCTTATGTTTTAATTAGTATGAAGCAAATTTACGTAAGTACTAATACTTAGATGCTATATAAAAAACAGACTGAAATAACTTTTTAGTACTTAAAAAACCGTAATTAAGGTGGTTCAACTCCTGCTTTTTGACAGATAATAGAAACAAAACCAACAATAGCAAGGCTTAGCAGTATTAAACACGTAGTAAAAAATACGTATAGTAAAAATTTATCTGCTAAAAATCATGTCAATCGGCTTTTAAAAACATAAAAAGCGATTATTTATTCGAATAAAAAATTGGGCGATTTTTTGTTTTCCAAAAGGAGACTACCTATTTGAAAGAAGAAGAAAGAGAGAAAAAGGGAGCGATTTATTCTTGTAACTATTTATGTTCTTTAATTTCTGATTTTAATTTGTCGGTATTAACTAATCCTATTTTCTTACCGACAGTTTTAATGAGTAATTCTTTTTTTAAACTTGAAATAACCCGTATCACTTGCTCATCAGTGGTTCCGGCAAAATCAGCAATTTCTTTTCTGGACAAATCAAGCTCTATTACACCATTCATCTGACCGAATTTTCTATGGATATATAGTAAGGTATCAATTACCCTTTCCCTCACATTCATTTGTGCAATTTTACGAATATTATTCTCACTTTTATTCAGCTCTTCCGCATAAAACAGCATTAAATCAAAGGTGAATTCAGGGACATTATGAAGTATTTCCAGCATATCTTCATTACTAAAATTACATAACATAGTATCCTCCAACGCATAAGCACCTATAAGGTAGCGCTTACTGGTACCAAAACCTCTAAAACCGACAGTATCACCATCTTTAGTTAATCTTACGATTTGTTCTCTTCCGTTAATACCTGTTTTTACCGTCTTTACTTTTCCTTTGTAAATAAAGTACAAACCTTGAATTGGCGCGCCTTCAATGATAAATTGCTGTGCTTTTTTACAAGTAAAACTACGTTTTCTGTCAATGTAATTCTTCATTTGTTCTAAATGAATGTGTTTCTTGATAAAACAATTTTCATTTATACAAGTACTACAAGTGGCTAATTCTTCTTTCATACGAAGCTAATATTTGTTTTTTAAAAGAATATGATGTCTCATGGCGATGTCATGGCTAAAATTTAAAATCGTTCACAAAATGATTTGCTACTAAATATTTATTTTACTCAAAAATATAAAATAAAATCCATTTAATACGTATTAATACGTAAAAATACTTATTTTTACACTTTCGTAAGATTGAAACAGATCAATATACTAAGCTTTCATTATTAATAAAGAAATTCAATAATGCAAAATTCAGAAATCAAAACCACGTGTTCCTATTGTGGAGTAGGATGCGGAATTATAGTAACCAATGATTCTAAAAATGGCGTCACCGTTACAGGCGACAAAGACCATCCGGTGAACAGAGGCATGCTTTGTTCGAAAGGGATGAACCTTCATTATGTAGTCAACGATACCTCAGACAGGATTCTTTATCCAGAAATGAGGTGGAGTAAGTCCCATCCTATGGAAAGAGTAAGCTGGGATACCGCTTTGGATCGTGCAGCAGCAGTCTTTTCGTCCATAATAAAAAAACATGGTCCTGACAGTGTTGGATTCTATATTTCTGGTCAATGTCTTACGGAAGAATATTATTTGGTAAACAAACTTGTAAAAGGATTTCTGAAAACCAATAATATCGATACCAACTCCCGTTTGTGCATGAGTTCAGCGGTGGCAGGGTACAAAAAAACATTTGGAGAAGATTCTGTACCAATCGCTTACGACGATATTGAACTGGCAGATACCTTTTTGATAACAGGAGCCAATCCTGCCTGGTGTCACCCTATTCTTTTTAGAAGAATCGAACAACACAAGGAAAAAAATCCGAAAACAAAAATCATTGTAATCGATCCTCGAAGAACGGACTCGGCAATAGCTGCCGATTTGCATTTACAAATCATTCCGGGTACTGACATTATTTTATATCATGCTTTGGCCAAAAGGCTAATCGAAAAAGGATATGCCGACAATGATTTCATTAAAAACCACACTGAAAATTTCAAATTATATAAAGATCTAGTACTGTCTAGCTCATTAGAGAAAGCATCTAAACTTTGTGGCGTTCCCTTGAATGACATCAAATTAGCGGCTGACATCATTGGTAAAGCCAAAGGATTTCTTTCGCTTTGGGCAATGGGACTCAATCAAAGTGCTATCGGCGTAGACAAAAATACGGCTTTACTTAACCTTTCTTTATTAACAGGACATATAGGAAAACCAGGTTCTGGACCTTTTTCACTGACTGGACAACCAAATGCCATGGGTGGTCGTGAAGTAGGCGGAATGGCAAATTTACTTGCTGTACATAAAGAACTAAATAATCCGGTACATCGTAAAGAGGTAGCAGATTTTTGGGGAGTGGATGGCATATCCGAAAAACCGGGATTAACGGCGACTGAGATGTTTGATGCTTTAGAATCTGGAAAAATGAAAGCGATTTGGGTTATTTGTACCAATCCTATGGTAAGTTTACCTGACTCCCGCAGAGTGGAAAAAGCGCTGGCTAATGCCAAATTTGTGGTCGTTCAAGATATTTCCCATAATGCAGATACGTCAAAATTTGCCGATTTATTATTGCCTGCAGCAGGTTGGTTAGAGAAAGAAGGAACCATGACCAATTCTGAAAGACGAATTTCTTATTTGCCGAAAGGTATCAATGCACCGGGAGAAGCATTACCCGATGTGGAAATTCTGACTCGTTTTGCTAAAAAAATGAATTTCACCGGTTTCAATTTCAACAGTACCGAAGATATTTATAAGGAACACTGTCTAATGACAAAAAATACCAACATAGATATTTCCTTTTTAAATTACAACCGTCTAAAAAATGAAGGTACTTTTCAATGGCCTGTTCCTGATTATGGACATCCTGGAACACCCCGTTTATTTACCGATAAAAAATTCTATACGCCTTCACAAAAAGCGATTTTTAATATCCCTACGGCTATTGAAAATACTTCGGAACAACCTAATGATACCTTTCCGTTCATTCTTACTACGGGCCGCATAAGAGACCAATGGCACACAATGACTAAAACGGGTAAAGTAGCTCGATTGATGACGCATATTCCGAGTCCTGTGCTTGAAATAAATCCTATTGATGCCTATAAAGCATCCATAAATAATGGAGATATTGTGGTAGTGACCAGTAAGAATGGAACTGTTCGTGTAAAAGCCAAAGTTGCTGATACCATTAGAGAAGGAGTACTATTCTTGCCGATGCACTGGGGAAAACAGTTGGAAAATGACTTGAACAGAACCAATAATTTGACTAATACTCTTGTAGATCCTGTATCGAAAGAGCCTGACTTTAAATTCACAACTGTCTCGGTTGCCAAATATATAAAACCTTTCGAGAAAATCGCAGTTGTAGGTGCTGGTGCTGCTGCTTTTCGATTCATTCAAAACTACAGGGAAATCAATACTTCTGATGAAATTATTGTTTTTTCAAATGAGGAAAATCCATTTTACAACAGGGTTTTACTACCGGAATACGTAACGGCGGAACTTTCTTGGGAACAGCTTTTGAAAATAAAAGATGAAGCTTTAAGTAAGCTAAATATCACTATGAAATCAGGTGTTTCAATTGATAACATCAATACCAAAGAAAATATAATTCTAGATAGTGACGGTATCACCCATACTTTTGATTCCTTAATATTAGCAACCGGAAGCCGACCTTTTATTCCTGAAAATGCACAATTGCATTTGCCTGGACGATTCACAATCAGAAAAAAAGAAGATGCAGACCGATTAAAAAACTATCTGGATAACACTAATTTAGTTGCAGAAGAGCAACATGTAGTTATCGTAGGTGGTGGATTATTAGGATTAGAATTGGCCGCAGCCTTAAAACATAAAAAAGTAAAAATTACAATAATTCAAAGGGCTTCCCGATTAATGGAACGTCAATTGGACCGAATTTCGAGTAAATTACTTGCCGAAGAAGTACAACTTCGTGACATTCAAATTTATTTTGATAATGAAGTCAGCACCGTATTCGAAACAGAGAATCCAAATGAAATAGAAATCGCACTGAAAAGTGGTCGAATTATAACTGCAAATGCTATCGTTTACACCATTGGTACTATTCCAAATATAGAATTAGCCAAAGAATCAGGAATATCCTGCGGACGTGGTGTAAAAGTAAATCAATATTTACAATCGTCGAATCCAAATGTATTTGCCATTGGTGAAATCGCTGAATTCAACAACCAATTATTCGGAATTACTTCGGCAGCTGAAGAACAAGCAGACGTTTTAGCCAATTATATGGCCGGTGATATCAGCAGTTTTTATAAAGGTTCCGTTTTGATGAATATCTTGAAACTGGAAGATATTAATTTATGTAGTATTGGTGAAATAGAAATCCCAGATAATGACGATTCTTACGAAGAAATTGTGTTTGCTGATTTAGGAAAAAGATACTATAAAAAATGTATCGTCAAAAACGACTTGTTAATAGGTGCTATTTTGATGGGGGATAAAAATGAGTTTGCCGAATTCAAAACGATGATTGAAAGCAAAATCGAATTATCTGACAAAAGAAACACGTTGCTTAGAGGAAGTTCAAATACTAAACCGGTAATAGGAAAATTAGTTTGTTCTTGCAGTCAAGTAGGAAGCGGAAATATTGAAGAAGCCATAAAAAGTGGCGTGACTAACTTTACCGAATTATGCAGAACCACAGGTGCTGGATTAGGTTGTGGAAGTTGCAAAACCGAAGTAAAAGAAATCTTATCAAAATGTAAATAATTGTTAGCAGTATATCGTAATCAGTTAACCACTGTAAACTCAAAACTGTAAACTGAACACTAAAAAATATGGAATTGACAAGACTAATAGTAAAAGGAGGCGTGATTTCACCAGGTGAATTACGAGTAATTGTAAATATGGCTTTGGAACAAGGACTGGATGCAATCTCCTTTGGTTCTCGACAAGATATTATATTTCCTAAAGGTTTTACTCCTATTGAGAAAGAAAAAACAGGGAAGAACTATTTTGTTTATCCCAATGAAAAAAGCGGAAACAACATTGTTTCTTCCTATGTATCCACCGATATTTTTAGAAATACACCTTGGCTTACGGGAAATAAGTTTTTATATATTTTAGAGCAATTTAAAGAGCAACCCAAGCTAAAAGTAAACATCACCGATCCAAAACAACAGTTAGTTCCTTTATTTACAGGACACATCAACTTTATTGCTTCGGACCATGAAGATTATTGGTTTCTATATATCCGTTTGCCAAAATGGGATAAGATGGAAATGTATCCCGTACTGATTTACAGTTGGAATATCTCCGAAATATATTATGCCATTGAAAAAATACTCGAAGAAGAACCAGATTCTGTGGACATGATTTTTCAATTGGTCAGCGATGCTTTGGACACTAATAACAGAACCATTGACAAACCGTTAAACATTCCTTTCTATCCATTTCCTTATTATGAAGGAATGAATCGATTGGGAATTGATCAGTATTGGTTGGGATTGTATTGGAGAAATAACCTCTATGATTTAGAGTTTTTGAAAGAAATGTGCGACTTATGTTTTGATTGCAAAATTGGTAAAATATGTATCACACCATGGAAATCCTTTATCGTAAAAGGGATTCCAAAAGATAGAAAATTAGATTGGGAAAAATTCTTGGGCAAAAAAGGAATTAACGTTCGCCACTCGCTGCTGGAACTTAACTGGCACTTGCCTGTTGCGATGGAATGGGCTTTAAACCTTAAAACTTTTCTGGTTCGAACGCTGGATCAGTTTGATATCAGTACGTATGGACTCACTTTTGGATTATCAGAATACAATCGGGATGGACATTATTTCACTTCGATTGTAGTCGAAAAAAATGAATTGCCAAAAGACTTAGAATCCATCAAAATCAGAGATACGTATAATGTTTTGTACGCCAAAAATTTTGATCCAAATACCAAAGAATATATTGTTCATGCGCAAGATGTAGACAAACTGGAGCTTCCAACCATTTTGATTGAATTGAGTAGAAAATATTTTGAAGATTTAGGAAATCAAATTGTTGAAGTAAATAAAACTGCCACGAAAAAAGAAAACGCAGCACAAGATATTCATCAATGCCCGGAATGTTTGACTTTATACAACTCAGAATACGGTGATGTTAGTCAAGGAATTGAAAAAGGGGTTTTATTTAAAGATTTACCCGAAGACTATTGCTGTTCTTTGTGTGAATCTCCAAAAATAAATTTTATAGTATTAACTGGAGAGAAACTGGACACTTTATCATAATCTCAAGAAAAAATTAGCCACGAATTACACTAATTAGTATTAATTATTTTAAATTATAAAGACTTAGTACTAATTAGTGTAATCCATGGCTAAAAAACAACTCAAAAACTCTTATTAGTATCAAAAAAACTACAATATGAATACTACTTTCAAAACGGTAAGTTCCTCTCACATAACAATTTCTGAATTAATGCTGCCTTCACACACTAATTTTAGTGGCAAAATACATGGAGGGTATATATTATCATTACTCGATCAAATTGCTTTTGCCTGTGCTTCAAAGTTTTCCGGTAATTATTGCGTAACGGCTTCTGTAGATACAGTAAATTTCTTAAAACCAATTGAGGTGGGTGAATTGGTAACGATGAAAGCCAGCGTCAATTATGTGGGAACCAGTTCTATGATTATTGGTATTCGTGTGGAATCAGAAAACATTCAAACTGGAACCGTCAATCATTGTAATTCATCCTATTTTACGATGGTTTCCAAAGACAAAGAGGGAAAAAATGCAGCCGTTCCCGGATTAATCCTTACGAATCTAAAAGAAGTGAGTCGGTTCCAAAACTGTGTAAAACAAATTGCTTTGAAAAAAGAAAGAGAATATCAAAAGAGCATTTCCACTTTTGGATCTATAGAAACTATTTTGAGTTTAAATCAGTACAATGTTAAGGTGGAGTTGCAGTAATTATTAAATGGAGGGCTAAAATTAAGAAACATTCCCTTGACTCTAGCCGTTTGCAAATTATGAAACGAGTATTTTCTGCTTTACGTAATGTTTTTTATTACGTTAATTCCACTAGAACCAATCTACTATTAGATATAGTAATATACGCTACATTATGGCGTATACCTACCCTAATTAGAAAAGCATACGCCATAAAACAGCTTTTTGGTTTCGCTAATTAATGACATTATTTCTTAGAACGAGCCAAATACCCCATTATCAAAACCATAAGAATCTAGGCTTGGTATCCAGATGCTCTAATCCCTTTTTAATTAACCATTTTTCATGAGTTGACTGCATAACGGATTTTAGAAAAGAACTATAGTTTTTATCTATTAAAAACAAACATCAACACTGATTTTTATATGTAAATTCGTTATTTAAAAAATAAAAAACAATTACAATATGGAAAATAACACAAACCCAACTACTGCAAACTCCTACAATGTGAACAGTGAAAGCAAATGCCCGTTTAATCATGGTGCAAGTGCTGGTACTCCTGCCAAGCAAGGTGCTGGTTCTAGCCCTGTAAATCGTGACTGGTGGCCAAATCAATTGAAATTAAACATCTTACGTCAACACGGTGCACCGTCTAACCCAATGGGGGAAACGTTCAACTATGCGGAAGAGTTCAAGTCTTTGGATTTTGCTGCCTTGAAGCAAGACATCATGGAATTAATGACTACTTCACAAGACTGGTGGCCAGCCGATTTTGGTTTTTATGGAGGTCTATTCATTAGAATGGCTTGGCACAGTGCGGGTACGTATCGTATTGCAGACGGACGTGGTGGTTCTGGAGCTGGAACGCAACGTTTCGCACCGCTAAACAGTTGGCCAGACAATGCTAACTTAGATAAGGCGCGTTTGTTACTATGGCCTATCAAACAAAAATATGGCAGAAAAATTTCTTGGGCTGATTTATTGATTTTAACGGGTAACTGTGCTTTGGAATCGGCAGGTTTTGAGACTTTTGGTTTCGCTGGAGGACGTGAAGATGTATGGGAACCAAATGAAGATATCTATTGGGGTTCTGAGCGCGAGTGGTTAGGAGACAATCGTTACAATGGAGAACGTGAATTAGAACAACCTCTTGCTGCTGTTCAAATGGGATTAATTTATGTAAATCCTGAAGGACCTAACGGAAACCCAGATCCAATATTAGCAGCGCATGATATTCGTGAAACTTTTGCCCGTATGGCAATGAATGACGAAGAAACTGTTGCATTAAGCGCCGGCGGACACACATTGGGTAAAACCCATGGTGCTGCAGATCCAGAGAAATATGTTAGTGCTGAACCAGCAGGAGCAAGTATTGAAGAACAAAGTCAAGGTTGGAAAAATAGTTTTGGTACTGGTAATGGTGGAGATACAATTACTAGTGGTCTAGAAGGAGCATGGACTACAACTCCATCTAAATGGAGTAATAATTATTTCGAAAATTTATTTGGATTCGAATGGGAATTAACTAAAAGTCCGGCAGGTGCGCACCAATGGAGACCAAAAGATGGTGCAGGAGCTGGTTTAGTGCCTGATGCACATGATCCTTCAAAAAGTCACCAACCGTTTATGCTGACTACAGACCTTTCACTGCGATTTGACCCTGCTTATGAAAAAATATCAAGACGTTTTCTAGAGAATCCAGCCGAATTTAATAATGCATTTGCTAGAGCATGGTTCAAGCTTACGCACCGCGATATGGGCCCAAAAACACGCTATTTAGGACCCGAAGTTCCAGCGGAAGAATTAATCTGGCAAGATCCTATCCCAGTCAACACACATCAATTAATTGATAATCAAGATATAGATTCTCTAAAAGAAACCATTTTGGCTTCAGGAATATCAGTTTCTCAATTGGTATCTACTGCATGGGCTTCTGCATCAACGTTCCGTGGTTCTGATAAACGTGGTGGTGCTAACGGTGCTCGCATTCGTCTAGAGCCTCAAAAAAATTGGAAAGTAAATAATCCTTCCCAATTAGAACAAGTTTTAGAAACACTTGAAAAAATTAAAAAAGAATTCAACAGCGCTAATTTTGGTGGTAAGCAAGTTTCAATTGCTGATTTAATAGTTTTAGGTGGTAATGCAGGAATTGAGCAAGCAGCAAAAAATGCTAATCATGATGTGAGCGTCCCTTTTAGTCCAGGAAGAACAGATGCTTTACAAGAACAAACAGATGTAGCTTCATTTGCAGTTCTTGAGCCTCAAGCAGATGGTTTCCGTAATTATGTTAAGACAAAATATACGGTTTCAGCCGAGGAACTGCTTATTGACAAAGCACAATTATTAACACTATCTGTACCGGAAATGACGGCTCTTGTTGGTGGTATGCGTGTACTGAATACGAACTTTGATCAGTCTCAAACTGGAGTTTTTACAAAACGCCCAGAGGCTTTAACGAACGATTTCTTTGTAAACTTACTTGACTTAGGTACAACTTGGAAAGCAGTTTCAGAATCTGACGATGCTTTTGTAGGTACGGATCGTAAAACCGGTGCAATCAAATGGGTTGGAACGCGTGTGGATCTTATTTTTGGTTCAAACTCAGAGTTAAGAGCCATCGCTGAAGTTTATGGATGTGTCGATTCTCAAGAAAAATTTGTGAAAGACTTTATTGCAGCGTGGACTAAGGTAATGAACCTTGACCGCTTCGACTTGGCCTAATTACAGCCTTATATTATAGTACTAAGGTGGTCTTAACGGACCACCTTTTTTTCATTTAATCTGCTTTTTTCTATTTTACCAACGTAGATTAGGTATTAGTAGTATGCCTTACCTAGGGATTATAAAATGATCCCCTATAAATAATCCTGCCGGATGTGTGTAAAAACATCAACTACCTGTCCTGCCTCAATAATTTCAATAGAATGTTCCATATTGTCAGGAATCGAATAAGTATCGCCTTCAGATAATAAAAATTCTTCTCCTGAAAATTTTAATTTGTATTTCCCGGAAATCACATAACCGCTCTGTTCGTTAGGGTGTTGATGAAAAGGAACAAAATCAGTTGACTTGTACAGCATTTTTGTAACCATAGAATCTTTACCAATGGAAAGAACGACAAAATCAACTTCTAAAAATTGTTTTGGGATTACGTTTTCTTTTTTTTACTATATTTTCATATTCTTTAAATTTGATTGTTTAAGTTTAATTCCATTTGGATATTACAGCGCTTGTAAGGCGTGGCTTGTCCTACTACTTTCTGGAAACCTAATTTCTGATACAGGTTGATGGCAGGTTTCAAAATGGTATTGCTTTCCAGATATAATTTGGAAGCACCCAATTTCCTTGCAGCATCCACAACTGCCTGACCAAGCAAACCTCCAATGTTTTTTCCCTGTGCATTTGGAGATACCGCCATTTTTGCCATTTCGAAATCATAGCTGGTATCATTCATTTTAATGAGTGCGCAAACTCCAACGGGTTCATTATTGTATAACGCAATGAAAATCTTCCCGCCTTTGTCCAGAATGTATTCTTTTGGATTATCCAATGCTTTGTAATCGGCTTCTTCCATTTCAAAGTAAGTGGAAATCCATTCTTCGTTCAGCGATTTAAAAGCGGACTGATATTGTGGGGAATATTCAACTATCTGGACGTCTTTACACTCACGCAGTTTCTTTTGTTCCTGTACTCGTCTGAACAAGGACTTTTGTTCCAATAAAAATTCCCATTCTTCAATTGCTTCCCAAAGGTTGTGTGTGGCTTCGGCTATAATGCCTTCAATGGCAGCATCTACATCGGTACATTGCACCTTTATTTTTTCCGAAAGCATTGTTCCTTTTGGGCTTAACCCTACTAGAGTCCTACGTTTATCCTTTGATTTCAGGTTCTCCTGGACCAATCCTGAAACCGTCATTTCCTGAATTATTTTAGTAACTGATGGTTGGGAATGCCCTATTTCGTTAGCGATTTCGGTAATGGTCTTTTCACCCTCTTCTGAAAGGACAAAGAACACAGGAAACCATTTTGGCGAAAACTCCACCTGGTATAATTCATAAATTTGGGCTGCATTTTCGGTTACTGTAGCGGTTAATAATCGCAACCGACTACCCAAAGCCATTTTTCCTGTTTTTTCGAATAATTTCATATTTTATAATTAATTACATAACTAGTTATGTAAATATAAAAAATAATATTTCACCTCCAAACTTATTTTTAAATTGGTGAAGCAAAACGAATGGAGTTTTAAAGAACGAATCCTCCTGCTGTTCGCTGTATCTCTTCGCTACGCTACGAGGATGCCGCTTCCATCAGGGCTAAAAATCACGAACTTTTTTCATAATACCGTTCCACAATCAGGTTCTTGCGAGGAACGAACACATTTAAATAGACCTCTCAAAAGTAAGAACTAAACTTGTCAACCAATTTTAGGACGACACATAAAAAAACAAAAATACTATCCATTTAGATTTAAAATTAAAAGAGGATGTATTAGATTTGCTTTGATATGGATCATATTTGCGAAACTAAATAATTCACAAACGATGATGCGTAAAATATAAGCAAGCTGGAGCCTCTTATAAAGACCACAATTGCTCAAATTTCGTCAGATAAAAACAATAATAACCATTATAGAAATAAAGAATATGAACTATCGCAGACTGGGTAAAACAGATTTTGAAATCTCCGAAATATCACTTGGTACTTGGCAAGTGGGAGGAAAATGGGGTTCTCCTTTTAATGATAAAACTGCAGACGAGCTAATAAATACCGCCATCGATAACGGCGTGAATTTTATTGATACCGCCGATGTTTACGAAAATGGATTGAGCGAAACCGCCGTAGGCAGAGTAGTTCGTTCCCGTTCAGAACGAATTTATGTCGCGACCAAATGTGGCCGACATATCAACCCGCATGTCAATGAAGGCTACCAACCGAAAGTATTACAAAAATTCGTAGAAGACAGTCTTAGAAGAACCGGATTAGAAACACTGGATTTGATACAATTGCATTGCCCTCCGACCGAAGTATTTTACCGTCCGGAAATCTTTGAAATGTTTGATCGTTTGAAAGAGCAGGGGAAAATTTTAAATCTTGGCGTTAGTGTCGAAAAAGTGGAAGAAGGGCTAAAAGCTATTGAATTCCCAAATGTAACAACGGTTCAGATTATTTTCAACCTTTTCCGTCAGCGTCCATCCGAATTATTTTTCAAAGAAGCACTAAAGCACGATGTAGGCATCATAGCAAGAGTTCCTTTAGCTAGCGGATTGCTAACAGGAAAATTTAATGCTAAAACAACTTTTGATGCTCAAGATCACCGTAATTTTAATCGGAATGGCGAAGCTTTTGACAAAGGCGAAACATTCTCTGGGATTAATTATGAACTAGGCTTAAAAGCAGTCGAAGAATTGAAAGCTTTATTTCCAGAAGCAACAAATTTAGCTCCTATTGCTTTACAGTGGATTTTGAATTTTGACGAAGTGAGCTGCATTATTCCTGGCGCATCAAACGAAAGTCATGTATTGTCCAATTTATCGGTTTACAATTTGCCTAAATTAACTTATGAAAAAATTGCAGCGATGAATGAAATTTATGAGCGTTATATCAAACCTGAAGTACATCAGCTTTGGTAATGTATTTTGTAAATTTATCAAATAAAAAAAGGCTCGATTTAATTGTAAATCGAGCCTTTTTCAATACATTAGATTCTGTTACGACTTATTTCAAGTACCATTCAGTCCCATTTTTAGACTTTGGACTTAATATATTCTTAACCGTATATCTTTTGGCCTCTGATTTTTTTAACTGATGTGACCAAGCTACTCTTTCATTAGGTTTAAATCCAGCACCCTTGCATTTGAATTCAGCAAAAAAAGTAGTTCTTTCATTTTCTTTATTCGACCAATTGTCCCAACCTTCGGGAGCAATTTGGCTTGGTAATTCACAACGAATAAAAACTGATTTTGCCCATGCGCGCCAAGGTCTTCCCAAATATTCTCTGGTAACCTCATCTCCTACGGTAACTTTACAATCCAAGAAGACAAATCCAAACTCTTTACCCATAGTAGTGTTGGGAGCGGTTATATATGAATTTGATTTGCATAAAATTTCACAATTCTGAAACACAGCCGTTGCCGGTCCAAAGATAAAATCGGTGGTTCCTTCGATAAAGCAATTCACAAAATACTGTCTGGACGTTTCACCTCCCAAAAACACGGTATCCTGATTCCCCAGAAACTTGCAGTTTTTAAAAACAGCTTCATCCGCATCCACATACAAAGCTACCGCTTGACCTACTCTTCCTGCCGAATTTTGGAAGGTGATATTCTCCGCTACAAAACGATTCCCAGATATTTTAGCTGTATACGAATTGAATGTATTTAATTTACCTTTTCCCGAATAATCATCGAAATTAATAATGGTTTTATCTACATTTTCGCCTACAAATCGAACATCGGTTTTATTTTCGAATAATTCTATCTTTTCATTATAGACCCCATTTTTAATATACAAGGTAATCGGTGCCAAGGTAAAAACCCGCATCACATTGATAGCCTCCTGAATAGTGGCATAATCACCGCTGCCGTCCTTAGCCACCGTATAGACATATTTGTATTTATCTGGATTAGCCGTTTGCGAAAAAATGTTGCTTGAAATTAATAAAAAAAGACATACAACCTTATAACCGTTTGCTCTAAGCATCATTCTAATAGTATTAATTGAAAATTGTTTTTAAAAAATCATTAATGTAATTTACCGTAGGGTCAAACCAAGGATCAAACAAACAAAATGAATGCGGAGATCCTTCAAATGTATGAACTTCAGAATAAATTTTATTCTCGTTCAATACTTTAATATAATCTTCCCTTCCAGCATGCATCCAAGGCACAGAACTGTTAATAAAAAGTGTCGGAGGTGTTTTAGCACTTACATAACTTAAAGGTGATGCTGCTTCCCATAGTTTAGAATTTTCCTTTTTTGAATATCCAAACCAATGAGTTCCCGCTGAAATTCTTTTACTATCATCTCCTTCCCGACCATCTTGATGAACAAAAGACAAAGTTCCATCAATATCTACCACTGCATTTACGCGGGATTGTATGTCCGTATTACAATTTGTCCCCTCAAATAAGGGCATATTTCCTGTGGTTCCCATAAAAGAAGCCATTTCCCCTCCAGCAGAAAAACCTAAAATAGTGATTCTGTTTGTATCAAAATTATACTTTGAAGCATTTTTTCTCACCCATCTGATGGCTGATTTTACATCATAAATTGCGGCAGGAAAAAGAGCTTCCGTTGAAAGCCGATACTCTGGTGTAAAACAGACATAGCCTAAACGGGCCAGTTTTTGGGCTAATGGATAATGTTGTGATCGGCTACCCGATCTCCAACCTCCTCCGTGGATTATTATAATGGCAGTTTTTAACGGCTTCTCTTTTTCAATGTTATAAAAAACATCTAGTTTTAACTTTCTTTCACCAACTTTACAATACGTAACATTCCTTTTTTCCTTAACCGATTCAAAACGAAATTCCTTAACAATCTTAATATAAGGATAGTCAACTTTAGTTTTTTCATACGCACTATTAGTGGCATAAGAGGTATCACGAATTGCCGTGATACCTCCTAAAGATTGAGAACTAACGCTACCAACCACTAACAAACTACACATGATAAAAAAAAAATGTTTTGAATTCCATAGCAATGATTTTCTACTATAGAAATCCCAAAATTTTATTAGCATAACTTAGATTTTAGTATTTTTTATCTTAATCTACCAACCCGTATTCTGAATAAACTCATCCTTATTGGTTATTCTATCTAAATTGGATTGTGGTATTGGTCGTAACAAGTGTTTCTCTTGAATATTCGCTGCTGCATTTGGATTATATGCCTTAACGTATTCTAATAATTTCCCTGTTCTCTTCAAATCAAACCAACGCAATAATTCACCTCCAAGTTCTCTGGCACGTTCCTCTAAAATAAAATCAATACTCAAATCCGATGCACTAATCTGCATTAGACTCTCTTTGCCTGGCACCGCACGTTTAGTTCTTAGTACATTTATATAACTTGCCGCATCCGTTCCATGATTCAATTTCATTTCGGCTTCACCAACGATTAAATACATTTCTGCTATTCTGATTACAAATGCATCTCGCTTACTTCTAAATTCAAAGATTGCAGATCTGTCAGTAGTACTATTGTGCTTGTGCATTTCTATAAAATTCCTAACATCAACCAAAGATTGATCTGGTTTGTAAAGATCATTTATATCTTTCAATTCATATTTTGTAGCCTTACTTGCTTTGAAAGAACTTGATAAAACGGTATGACTCCAGTAAACCGCAGTATCTCCAGCTATCATATTCGTATAAATTCCTTTGTTTCCTCCATTTTGTTTCCAAACCTCTTTGAAAGTCCCTTTGTATCTTTGATCAATATTTGAATTGAATAATTGCAAGTAACGTTTCGTTGGCGCATACCGTTGAAAACCAATACTATTTGGAATATCCAATATCATGCCTGCATGAAAATCATAGCGTGGCGTAAACATTAAATGCAATTGATTTCCACCTTCTCGACGAAAAGCGTTCGCGGCACTATTCCCGTCAAATGAATCATCGGCAGTATTCAATAGATTGTTAGCTGAATAGTTAACGTAGAAAATAACTTCTGAATTAGTGGACCCTTCACTGTTATTGATATCCCATAATGCAGTATAATCACTAAACAATTTAAAGTTATAATCAGTAATTACTTTTTTTGCTAATAAAGAAGCCTCGGCATTCATCCCTCTTGTAAGCAACATCCGAGCTTTAAACGCTTCGGCAGCAGGTTTAGTCACTCTTCCACCATCAGGAACAGTATAGCCATTAAGATTCGTTATGGCTAAATCAAGATCTGAAAATATCAATTTGTAAAATTCCTCCACCGATGTTCTGGTAGAAGTAGTTACAACTCCCACGGTTGGTTTAGTAGATAAATCTACCCCTCCCCACATTTCAACAATCTTCCAATTGTACATCGCTCTAAGAAAGTAAACCTCACCTAATCTTCTTTTTTTGAGTTCCTCAGATAATGGTGATGCCGGTATTTTTTCGATAGCGGTATTACAATAGTTAATGGCAGCATAAAAGCGACTCCAATATACTTCTACAACTGGACTTTGGCTATTGAAACTTGAATTCTGCTCTCCAATTTCAGGATGATGTGTATCACCTCCTTTTAAAAACAAATCAGTTGCTAATTCAGATAATGTTGCTCCACCTTCTTTTCCGTACCAAAAACGAAGTGGTGTGTACGCACTATTAACCAATGCTTCTATACCTGTCGTTGTTGAATAAAAACTATCGGCAGTTAAGCCACTTTTATTAGTCTCTTCCAGAAAGTCCTTTTGACAGGAAACCATACCAATGACCATGAGAGTCATTAGAATGAAAGTTATTTTTTTCATAATATTTATGTTTATGTTTAAATAAAATTTGTTTGTATTAAAAATAAAACCAAGCCGTTACCTATTAAAAAAGACAGCTTTAGCAAAAGAAAATTTTTAAAAATTAACATTCATTCCAAAAATCAACTGCTTTGTCATTGGAAATGATATACTCCCTCCTCTTTCAGGATCATATGGTTTTAACTTACTAAAAGTAAAGTAGTTTAATAAAGAACTATAAAATCTAATGTTCTCGATTTTAAGTTTTTCAATTTTTGAACCTTTTAAAGTATAATCGAATGTTATATTTTTAATTTTTACAAATGACCCATCCGCATAATATAATGTACTCATATAAGTACTGTTTTGATTCTTATTTATATCTGGACGAGGATGTGAGTTAGTAGGATTTTCCGGAGTCCAATAATCTACTACAGGCCCGTTTTCTCTACCATCAATTTTATAATTTCCACTTGCTTCATTTCTTATCGTCTGTCCTTTTCTACCTAGCAAAAACACAGATAATTTAAAGTTCTTATAAGAAAATTCGTTACTCAACCCAAAATTAAAATCGGGACGCGGCGTACCTACAACAACACGATCGTCAGTTGCAGTTATCTTCCCATCATTATTTTGATCTTTTACTTTAATATCTCCTGGAATCTGTCCAAATTGAGCTGCCTGAGTTTCTTCTCCTAATTGCCAAATACCAACTTTTTGATAATCATAATATATTTGAGTAGGCTGTCCTACAATCCATCCATTTCCTAAATCTCTATCTGAACCACTTGACAAAGCCACAATTTTTTCCTTGTTTTGTGAAAAGTTAAATCCGGATGACCATTGAAAACCTCCAGCAGTTTTATTGACGATATTGGCTGTGTTTAATTCTATTTCCAATCCTTTGTTTTCTGTTTTTCCTATATTCTCAAATACACTTGAAAAACCAGACGTTTGCGGAAGAACTCGTTGTAATAACAGATCACTGGTTTTACTTATATAGTAATTCAAAGTACCACTGATTCTATTTTCGAAAAGACCGAAGTCAAGACCAAAATTGGTAGTCGCAGTAGTTTCCCAAGAAAGGTCAGGATTTTGAATGTCTTTAGGATAATAACCAAAAGCAGCTGTTTCGCCAAAAGAATAAGTAACTTTTCCTAAACCTCCCAATGTTTGATATGGAGATATCGCACTGTTACCCGAAATTCCGTAGCTCGTTCTAAACATTAAATTAGAAACAGCTGTATTTTTTTTCATGAATGATTCATCACTTATTCTCCATCCCAAGGCTGCGGAAGGAAAATAACCCCACTTATGTCCATCGGCCAAAACAGAAGATCCATCAGCTCTCAAACTTGCCGTTAGTAAATAACGACCCCTAAATTTATAATTAACACGCCCAAAATAAGAACTTAGGCTGCTCTCAATAAGATCACTATTCATTGTCAATAAATTTG
The DNA here is from genome assembly GCF_048284325.1 of Flavobacterium esculini. Classification (NCBI taxonomy): domain Bacteria; kingdom Pseudomonadati; phylum Bacteroidota; class Flavobacteriia; order Flavobacteriales; family Flavobacteriaceae; genus Flavobacterium; species Flavobacterium esculini. Next base: position 139,266 of record NZ_JBLVPI010000004.1, read on the forward strand.
TATTAGATCCTAAATCATAAAAAGTAGTAGTTTCCGAAGCTTGTTTGAATCCATAAGCTTCTGATGTTTCCGTTTTATTACTGATTACACTATTTCCTAAAAGCATGTCAAAATCATGATTCCCTAAATTTTTAGAATAGGTAAGTATGTTTTCCCAGGTATAGTTTTTTTGACTAGAATTCTCAATTCCTGATTGTGAATCTTTTCCAGTTCTAGTTATAGTGTTACTTCCATAATAATAACCTCTTCGGCTATTTTGAAAATCTAAACCAGCCGAACTTTTGAATCTTAAGTTATCGATTATCTTCCATTCTAAATAGGATGAATTAAATATTCTGCTTGCGGTATAATTATTAACATATCCTCCAGGGATTTCATCTACTAATGGACTGATATTAAAGCTTTGTCCAGCTACCGGATATAGTATAATGTTTCCATTGTCATCATATGGATCCCCAAAAGGATTTATTTTATTTGCTTGATTCAAAGGGTCATATCGGCGATTATTATCCTGATTGGTAAAAAAGAACTTTGAGCCAATCTTAATATTATCTGAAATTTTATGACTGCCACCAACAGATAAATTATAGCGACGTAAATTATCATTTTTGAAAAGACCTTCTTCATCATATAATCCAAGAGACATGCTGAAAGTAGTTTTTACATTTCCTCCGTTTGCATTTAGTTCATAGTTTTTTACTGAACCGGTATTAATTATTTCCCTCATCCAGTCCACATACTGTTTTTTGTTTATTGCCTCAAGTTCTGCAGGGTTAAAAATAACAGCATCATTAGTAATTCCTCGTGTTCTAAATGCCTCTCTTTTAAATTTAATATATTGATCGCCAGTTTGAATATTAGCCAAACCAGCATTATCTTGCTGCCCGTAATAAGTATTAAAAGAGACTTTCGTTTTACCTGCTTTACCACTTTTTGTAGTAATTAAAATAACACCATTTGCTCCACGAGTTCCATAAATAGCAGTGGAAGAGGCATCTTTCAGAACGTCAATTGACGCTATATCCGATGGATTTATACCTTCTGCTGAACCATAAGGGATTCCGTCCACTAAAATCAGAGGAGCATTTGAAGCACTCAAAGATCTATTTCCACGCAACGTAAAACTCAAACCTGATCCGGCTTGTCCATCACTTTTGGTCATATCCATACCGGATATCCTTCCTTGTAAAATTTCTAATGCATTGTTTGTAGGAATCTCAGCAATTTTTTCTGATTTAATAGATGAAACGGCTCCTGTCAAATCTTTTCTCTTTACCGTACCATAGCCTATAAGTACCACTTCATTCAATGTGGCAACATCTTCCAACAAAGTAACATTTAGAGTTGCTCTATTTTTAATGCTAATTTCTTGTGAAATGAAACCAATGTACGAGAATACTAAAACACCATTACTGTCCCCAACTTTAATACTGTATTTACCATCAAAATCGGTTTGGGTACCGGCAGTATTTCCCTTAACAAATACATTCACTCCAGGGAGTGGAACGTTATTTTTATCAGACACTATTCCTCTAACTTCCAAAGCCTGCTCATCTTTAACGATAGCGACTATCGCTTTCGTATTTGTAGAAAGGGCATTCTTTTTTTTGGTTAAAAGAATTTGACGATCGATTGTTTTATATTCCACATCGGTTCCTTTAAATAGCATTTGCAAAACTTCGGATATGTTTTTTTTCTCCACATTCAAAGTAATCTTGCGATCTAAATCAATCTTATCGCTTTCATATAGAAATCTAAATTCTGAGATTGTTTCTATTTTATTAAAAATCTGTCCAACACTTGCGTCTTTAACATTCAACGTAAGTTTTGTGTTTTGCGAATAGGTACTGGCTTGGATTTTTAATAACGAAACTAACAGTAAAATGGTAGTAAGTTTCATCTTTAGGTTAATTTTAGGAAAATATGGACGTGCCACGTTCTTCTTAATTATTTTTTTCATAATTTTGTTTAGTTTTAAATGATTTATTTTCGTACGTCGTTAGAGCCACTTTATAAATCGGAAAATACTGAACTATTTTCCGATTTTTTTTTTAGTGTACTCATTTATAAAAAGTTACACTTTATCTCATAGGCATTAATTAGTTTATTTGGTTATTACTATTTTAGTATCATTTATTTCATAAGTGAACGGTTGAATCTTACTCAATGAAGAAATTACTTCCTCAATCGTTTCTATATTTTTATTAAAGGATGCGTTAATTTTCACTGCATCTAATTCTCTGTTATTGTTCTGAATAGTAACATTATAACTTCGTTCTAATTTTTTTATAATTTCATTGAATGTTGATTTCCTGAAAACAACTTCCCCATTCATCCAATCCGTATAAAGCTTCGTATCCACTTTTTCCAAAGAAATACCTGTACTAGATTTATTCCAAACTCCTTTATATCCTGGAGTAAGGAGCGCTTTTTTATTTGGTTTTTCATCATTGGATAAACTAACTGAACCTTCTACCAATACTGTACTTATCTCTGTATCTTCTTTGTATGACGAAACATTGAACTTTGTTCCTAAAACTTTTACATTCATAGCGTTTGCATTTACAATGAAGGGATGTAATTTATCTTTTCTCACATCAAAATAGGCTTCCCCATCAAGAAAAACCTCTCTATTCATTCCTTTTATGAATTTTACCGGATATTTTAAGACAGTACCTGAATTTAGATATACAACCGTTCCGTCAGATAATTTAACATTAAAAGTTTTGCCATAGGGAATCTTTATTTGATTATATACCAACTTATCTACAGAAGCATTTGAGCTGTATTTTATTTCAGAACCGTTTTGTGAGCCGATTACCTGACCATTATTGGATACAATTTGATTTTCTCCGTTTGCACTAAGAATTTGCACTTCTCCATTATCCAATACAAGCTCAATCTGATTGTTATCCTTTTTAATTTTAGATTCAGCAACATCTTTTTGTTGATAGAGAAAGAAGATTCCAATAACTCCAATAAAAATAGCCGCGTATCTATAAACATTTTTCCATAGTGGCGCAACCGGTTTTCTATGCTGATCTAGATTCTTTTTTAATTCTTCCCAATTTTTCTCAACATCGATTGAATCAATAAATCGTAATGCTTCATTCACTAATCCATTTTTGTATAAAGCATTGATAAGTTCCTGCTCCTCTGGAACCAATTTCTCAAATTCTTTACTATCTATATTTCCTGTAACTTCTATTTCTCGAAGAACCTTAATTACATTTTGGGGGATGTCCATAAAAAATCTTATTTGTTAAATATATGTTATGAAAAAATCAATTTAGGGTGACAGCAATTTTAAGTTTTTTTTAGCATAATGCTTTTTTTTATGTTTTTTTTTATTAACTATGCAATAATATAAATCAATTTATTAGTATTAGGAAATGTCATTTCATGAGGATATAAAAAATTTTGAGGACTTATACAAAGAACACTTTGTGTTTTTATCCTTGGTTTCTTTCCAAATAACCAAGGATAGAGAAGCTGCAAAGGATATTGTTCAGGATTTTTTTATTTACTTCTGGAATAAAGAACAGTGTACAACAATTAACACATCATTTAGGGCTTATGGGTCTAAAGCAGTAAAAAATTTGAGTCTTCAATATTTAGAAAAAATAAAAAGAGCTGATGTAGAAAAAAACAATTTATCTATTCCCGAATATGAAGATCCCATAAATCTTGAAAAAACTGACGACAGTAAAATCATTAAAGTCCTTAAATTATTAGATTTACTTCCTGAAGCTAGAAGAAATATTTTTATTTCCCATGTCATAAATGATCTTAGTTATTCTGAAATAGCGGAAACTTACAATATATCTATAAATACTGTAAAAACTCAAATGAAAAGGTCTTATGCTTTTATACGGGAAAAGTCTAATAGCAATGCATTATCACTACTGATACTTTTATTTTTAAATAAGAATTGACGAAGTGTAACGAAATTATCCAAATAGAAAAAGGCTCGATTTAATTGTAAATCGAGCCTTTTTTATGTAAATTCTTGTTTTTTACACTAAAGTAGCTGTAGTAGAAATTGCGGCATTCAATAGTTTAGAAATAGGACAATTTTTCTCTGCTTTTGTAACCAATTCTTGAAAAACTGCATCAGTTATTCCTTTCACTTTTGCATTTACTGTTAAGTGTGACGTTATAATAGTCCCTTCTACCAAATCAATATCACATTTGGTTTCGATACTTTCAATTTCAAAACCACCTTCGGTTATATATGCGGAAAGTTGCATCGTAAAACACCCGGAATGCGCTGCCGCAACGAGTTCTTCAGGATTAGTCCCTACTCCTTCTTCAAAACGGGATTTGAATGAATACTGCGTATCCTTTAATGTTGTACTTTGTGTTGTTAGTTTCCCGGCTCCTTCTTTCAGTGAACCAATCCAAACTGCAGTTGCATTTCTTTTCATAATTATAGTTTTTAGTTTTCTCAAATTTAGTTCTTTTAAAAAATATGTTTTTAAGAACGCTGCTTTTTTTAACGAATATTTAAAGTTCAACTGGAATCACTTTACATTTTCAAAAATAAATAAAAATGTAGCTCCTTCATTAATTCCTTCACTTTCAGCCGAAAGTTTTCCCTGATATTTTTCTACTATTTTTTTACACAAATACAATCCAATTCCGGTTGAAGGTTCATTAGCCGTTCCTAATCTGCTTCTAGTGGTGAATTTTTTAAAAAGTTCTTCCTTATATTTTGGATTAAATCCTATTCCGGAATCAGAAACCACAAAAGCTAATTGTCCTTTTTCCAAATAAACACGAACTCTAATTTCACTGTTTGGAAAGGAGAATTTTATGGCATTATCAATTAAATTAACTAAAACCCTAATCAATAAATCTTCTTCTATTTTAAGACGAGCTTCCTCAATTTCAATTTCTGTAATCAGTTTAATCTTTTTACTTGCCAGCTTTTGTGCTACCTGTTCCGCTACAAGGGATAAAACAGTGGTTATTTGAACCTGCTTAGTATCTATTCTTTTTTTTGAAATTTCATCCTCCTCTTTAATCAAATTGATAACCGTTTCAATAAAAACAAATTGTTGATCAGTAGATTGACAAATCAAATCAGCATATTCAGTAACAGAATCTGAAGGGTTTTCTTCTAAAATCAGTTTAGCTAAGGCGTTTGAATTCCCAGCAAAATTTCTCAAATCATGTGAAAGTAAATAAACTAAATCCTGCTTGTCATTGATATATTTTTCGTTTTCTGTAATTGATGCCTGAATGTTTGCCATTAACAAACCAGCTTCATCTTTAAAGACTGTTGGCAGGTCAGACACCACTTTTGTATTTCTGTAATTATCCAATGCTTTTGAGGCTACCTCAATAGGTTTTATTAATTTTTTCAATACCCACAAAGTAATCCCTGTAGCCAACAAAGTCATAATTAATGTAAAAATCATTATCGAATGAGGTAAAGCCGACTGTTTACCATATAAAACAAAAAAAAGTAATCCAATCAATGGAATATGAATACCTATAAACGTAACAAAAAGGAATTTGTATGCATAACTTTTTTTAAGAAAACTAATTTTTGATAATTTGCGATACAATTCCATATAATAATGTATTTGTTAGTACTGTAAATATATACGTTAAAAATGAGAGTATAAAATTCGTACAATTAATTTTACCATAAATATCATTTATTTCAAAAAAATTATTTTTTGAACACGTAAATCAATTTACTGATTAAAAGTCACAAACTATCCAGTTACTATTTTTCAGGTTGGTTTTAGAACTAAACTCTTATTTTGGTAGACTTACTCCAGCAGACGGAAGCTTTTTAGACTGCTCCTTCTAAAATAAATACGCCTCATGTTTAATAAAGCGAATTTTAAAGAATGGTTTGACCGATAGAAATATGCAGAATTAGCTACCACAAGTTCCGCGTTGCTTAGTTCCCAATTCAGCAGAATTCTTAGTGGTTTAACAACGGCATATTTGATAACAATTGCTGAGTATTTCGCATTTTATAGAATTATAATTTATAGATCCTGTAGAAAACTGGCTAAAGAGAACAAACAGCTCAATCAAAAACCACTTTGAAAGAGACGCTTTTATTGGTAAAAAATTTAGTATTAGAATTTGGTTATCCTACCATTTTAGGTTTTTTCTTTATTCGCCCTTTTTATATGTATTGGATTTATTCTTTGATTCATAAATATGAATATTAAAAAAAACGAAAAGAATTCAAATGAAGTTAAAAAAAACAAAATGTTAATTAGGGGACTATTTCACTCACCGAATACAATTATGTTAAAAAATAGTAATTACCGTAAGGAAGAACCACTAAAGTTTGGGTTTGCGGTGGAAAGCGGGAATTGGCTCAAATAAAAAACACTTAAAAGTGAAAATATTTCACAATTTGAATTTATAAAACCATTCAAACACTTATTTTTGCGCTATGGCAAAGAAAAATACAGACAAAGTTGTCTTTCATCAAATAAAAGTCCTTGATGCTGGTGCAAAAGGCGTTTCGGTAGCAAAGGCTCCGGATGGTAAAGTAGTTTTTATCCCAAACGTAGTTCCGGGTGATGTGGTTGATGTGCAGACTTTCAAGAAGCGCAAGGCTTATTACGAAGGAAAAGCAGTTCATTTTCATGAATATTCAGAGCATCGTGTAGAACCTATTTGCGAGCACTTTGGTGTTTGTGGCGGTTGTAAATGGCAGAATATGAAATACAGCCAACAGTTGTATTACAAGCAAAATGAGGTGAAAAATCATTTGCAACGTATTGGAAAAATAGAACTTCCGGAAATTGAACCGATTCTTGGTTCAGAAAAACAGTTTTTTTACAGAAACAAAATGGAATTTTCGTTTTCGAATAGCCGTTGGTTGACCGAAAAGGAAATTGATAGCACCGAAGATTTAGGAAACAGAAACGCACTTGGTTTTCACATTCCGAAAATGTGGGACAAAATCCTGGATATCAACAAATGCCATTTGCAGGAAGATCCTTCCAATGCGATTAGAAACGAAGTGAGAGATTTTGCCAATGCCCATGGCTTAACTTTCTTTAATCCAAGAGCACACGAAGGATTGCTTAGAACATTGATGTTGCGTACTGCTTCGACCGGTGAAATCATGGTTTTAATTCAGTTTTTTGAAAATGACAAAGCCAACAGAGAATTACTTCTGGACCATCTTTACGAGAAATTCCCGCAAATTACTTCGCTTCAATACGTGATAAACAATAAAGCAAACGATACTTTATACGACACTGATATTAAATTATACAAAGGAAGAGATTACATCTTAGAAGAAATGGAAGGGTTGAAATTTAGCATTAATGCGAAATCTTTTTACCAAACCAATTCGGATCAGGCGTATGAATTGTATAAAATAACGCGCGATTTTGCTGGACTTACCGGAAATGAAATCGTTTATGATTTATATACGGGAACAGGCACTATTGCGCAATTTGTTTCGAAAAAAGCAAAAAAAGTAATCGGTGTAGAAAGTGTCCCTGAAGCCATTAAAGATGCCAAATTAAATGCCGAACGCAATGAAATCAGCAATTGCGAGTTCTTTGTAGGAGATATGAAAGTTGTTTTCAACGATAGTTTCATCGCTCAACACGGACATCCTGATGTGATTATCACCGATCCACCAAGAGATGGAATGCACGCAGCTGTAATTGAACAAATTATGAAAATTGCACCTGAAAAAGTAGTTTATGTAAGTTGTAATTCGGCTACACAAGCACGTGATTTGGCTTTGATGGACGAGAAATACAAAGTGACTCGGGTACGCCCTGTGGATATGTTTCCGCAAACGCATCACGTAGAGAATGTTGTACTTTTGGAAAAAAGAAAATAAATTGCAGATTTTTGATTAGTGAATGTTGATTTTTGATTTTAAAAATTGTCATTACTATAGAAATTTTTTCTTCAGTCACTAAATTGTGGACCGGTTTACACAAAAACAAATTATAAATGAAAAAAATAATTTTATTGGTATTCGTATTAGCGCTATCGTTCTCCAGTTGTGAGAAAGATGATATTTGCGATGCAAATACTCCCACAACACCCCGTTTAGTGATTGGCTTTTATGATTTCTTGAATCCTTCGGTTTTGAAAAATGTGACAAATCTAAAAGTAGTCAGTCCAGGAATGACCGATGGAATTATTTTTAATGTCGGTGCTATTGATGACTCTAAATACTTGACTAACGGAAGCACGATTTCAATTCCATTGAAAACAAACGAAGATACTACAAGCTATAGTTTTATTTTAAATTCCGGAAATGCAAATCCAGCTTTGGTAAACCAAGACAATATCAGGTTTGATTATACCAGAGCTGACTTTTTTGTATCAAGAGCTTGTGGATTTAAGACGCTGTTTGCGTTGAACACTTCAAATCCGTATACACATACTGATGCAACGGTTCCTGATACAAAATGGATTAAATACATCTCGGTTGAAAAAAGTAATATAGATAACGAAAATGACACACACATTAAAATATTTTTTTAGTTTTTGCCTCATGTTGTCTCTATTTTTGGCACAAGCACAAGACACCGACACCATCCAAAGAAAAAAAATGGATCAAGTGATTCCTGAAGCTCCAAAACCTATAATTGAAAAGAATTCATCCGAAATAAAGAACGATACCATTGTAAAAACGGATCGTTACGGTTTTCGTGTAGGTATTGATTTATACAAATTGACGCGTGCTTTATATGATAAAAATTACAAAGGCATAGAATTAGTCGGCGATTATCGCTTGACAAAAAGATATTTCTTGGCAGCTGAAGTTGGAAATGAAAATAAAACCACTGAAGACGACCGCCTGAATACCACGGCAAAAGGAACTTACTTAAAAGCGGGTTTTGATTACAATGGCTATGAAAACTGGCTGAATATGGAGAATATTATTTCGATAGGAATGCGATATGGTTTGAGTAGCTTCAGTCAACAATTGAACAATTATAAAATCTACAATGCCAATCCATATTTTGGGGAAGTACCGGCAATTGCATCCGGCGCTAAATATAATGGATTGACTGCCAGCTGGGTTGAAGTTGTCGCAGGAGTAAAAGCAAAAGTCTTTGATAATGTGTTTGTGGGTTTCAGCCTTCGCTTAAATGCATTGGTTTCTAATAAAAAACCAGACAATTTTGACAATCTGTATATTCCGGGTTTCAACAGAACTTACAATGGTACTTTTGGGGTAGGATTCAATTACACGGTAACCTACTTCATTCCTTTTTACAAGAAAAAAACGGCTACAATCGTTCCTAAAAAAACAGAGACTAAATAAATTCCGAATTTAGAATAAAAAAAAATCGCAAAGAAAACAACAGTTGTTCTCTTTGCGATTTTTTTTTGTTTTGAGTAGAATGAATAAACCGTTTACTGTAATATTTTTTAAAACTTAACTGAATACTCTAATTATTATATTTAAAGTAAAAAGCACACTTTTTAAAACTACCCAATAACGCGAAGTCCTTTAATGAAAATCCACTTCATAAATAATTTTTCTCCGTCTTTCGTTTTCACCGCTTGAAATTTTGGAGATAAAAGTGTTCCAATTGCAAAAGCGGTCAATGGAATCCAATAACCAGTTAAATTGGTATAATGTGCTACGATATATCTAAATAAAGTAAATAATATCGCAAAACAACCGAGTTGAAAAAGAAAGGCACGTACTTGTAATTTGGTCATAATAAATTATGCGTTTTAATTTATATATTTTTATCTGAATCCGATACCTGATCTCCGCTTTCTGACACTTGAAATTTCGTTCTTTTACTTCCTTCGTACATCTCATATTTCACCAATCGCGCTTCTAGACCAGCATTGAAAAGTTTGATTTTTCTCGAAGGTTTTAGTCCAACATATTTCAAGGCTTCCAGATTAGCCGTGATTAACCAAGCGTTAGTTCCCGGGTAATTTTTCTTTAAGGTGTCACCAATGCTTTTGTAGAATTCTTCCATGTGGATATCCAAACGCTCATCATACGGCGGATTGAAAACCATGTGCAATTTCCCTTCTGATGTTTTTTCTGTATCAAAAAAGTTCTGCTCCTCAATAGAAATATACTCATCAAGATTGGCATTTTTAATGTTGTCTTTGGCTTTTTGAACTGCACTCGGAGCTTTATCGTAGCCTTTTATGGTATAATGAAACTCCCGAACGCGTTTCAATAAACTGTCTGAAATATTGTCAAATAAGTCATTGTCCCAATCGTTCCATTTTTCGAAAGCAAATTCTTTACGGTTAATGTTTGCCGGAATATTACAGGCAATCATCGCCGCTTCGGCTAAAAATGTTCCGGAACCACACATTGGATCCAAAAAATCTCCTTGACCGTCCCAGCCCGAAAGCAATAGAATTCCGGCTGCCAATACCTCGTTTATAGGGGCAATATTGGTAGCGGTTCTATACCCACGTTGGTTTAATGCATTCCCGGAAGTATCCAGTGCAACTGAAACTTGATCTTTATCGATGTGAATATTAATTCTTAAATCAGGATGTACTTTGTCAATACTTGGTCGTTGTCCTGTTCTTTCTCTGAACTGATCCACGATTGCATCTTTACATTTTTGGGAAACAAATTCCGAGTGGTTAAAATATTCCGAATGCACCGTTGTATCAATCACAAAAGTCTGGTTGGCATTCAATAATTTAGACCAATTCATACTTGAAATCCCTTTGTACAAAGCCTGTTCATTATTTGCCTTGAAAAAATAAATAGGTTTCAGGATTTTCAAAGCCGTACGCAACGCTAGATTTGCTTTGTACATAAACCCTTTATCCCCTTTAAAACTCACCATTCTCACACCTTGCTCCACGTTTTGAGCGCCCAGCATTTGCAATTCTTTTGCTAATATTTCTTCAAAACCAAAAAAGGTTTTGGCAATCATTTTATAATTATTTTCCATTTGCCCCCTCTACCCCCTAAAGGGGGAATTGTTATCGTTATATTCGGCAAAAATACACTAAATTTGCATCAATCGAATTAATTGAAAAAGAATAAATGTCTGCAGCACAAAATCCACCAACTGAAAATCAACTAAAATCAACTGAAAACTGGTATACGTCTTGGTTTGACTCTCCGTATTATCACATTCTATATAAAGAACGAAACTACAGAGAAGCCCAGGTTTTTATGGATAATCTTACCCATTACCTTAATCTTCCTGAAAAAGCAAAAGTATTGGATTTAGCTTGTGGCAAAGGCCGTCATTCTATATACTTGAACCAATTGGGATTTGATGTCCTTGGCGCTGATTTATCTGAAAACAGCATTGCTGAAGCTTCTAAAAATACTAATGAAACGCTCCATTTCAAAGTTCATGACATGCGTGAACCTTTTGAAGAAAAATATGATGCCATTTTCAATTTATTTACCAGTTTTGGCTATTTCGAAAATGACGAAGACAATCTTACCACATTAAAAGCCATTAAAGAAAGCCTTTCAGAATATGGCTTTGCCGTGATTGACTTCATGAATGTGACCCAAGTACTGGAAACATTGGTTCCTGAAGAAACAAAAACAGTTGAAGGAATCGATTTTCATATTAAACGGTATCTAAAGGACGATCATATTTACAAAGAAATTGATTTTGAGGACAAAGGTCAAAAATTTCATTTTATCGAAAAAGTAAAAGCGCTTACGTTAAAAGATTTTGAGGATTTAATGGAAGAAGCCGGAATTTACTTATTGGATATTTTTGGCGATTATAAATTGAAAAAATTCCACAAAACAGATAGTGAACGACTAATCATGATTTTTAAATAGTTGATTGGGTTAATCGGTTAATCATTTATTAAGATTAATCGACAAAACAAAAAACGGTTAAACAGATTAATAAATAAACGGTTAAATAAATAATGAATTATCTTTTACCATTACTTTCCGTACTTATAGGATATATTTTCGCTTTGGTTTTAAGACCAAAAAACAAAACAAATTTAAAGCTTTTATTGGCCTTTAGCGGTTCCTTTTTACTTTCCCTAACGGTAATGCACTTATTGCCCGAAGTCTACGAAAACGCTAATCCAAAAATTGGAATTTTCATCATGCTGGGAATCTTATTCCAAATCATCTTAGAATTTTTCTCCAAAGGTGCTGAACACGGTCACGTTCACGGCCATGAAACAATGACCCAAATCCCGTGGTTGTTATTCATCAGTCTTTGTATCCATGCCTTTCTGGAAGGATTTCCCGTAAGCCACCACCATGATTTAGCGGTGGGAATTGCCATTCATCATTTGCCAATTGCAATCATTTTGACGACATTTTTCATCAATGCAAATCTGGATAAAAACGCGATACTTTTTTTCATGGCAACCTTTGCAATTATGACACCACTCGGAACATTTTTGTCTGATTATATGCCTATATTAAACGTATATTATACTGAAATCACAGCCATTGTAATAGGAATATTATTTCATATTTCATCCACCATTATTTTTGAAACCAGCGAAGGACACAAGTTCAATATCGCCAAAGTTTCGATGATCATTTTTGGAATTGCCTTGGCGTATTTTATATAATTTTATAATTTGGGCGTGACCCGCTGAAAAATCGGGTCGGGCTATTCGCTGCAATCTTTTTATTTTTAAAGGAAAAATAAAAAGGATTTCCGCTGCTATCCCTCACGCAAAAAAAGAACATTTTATGTTACAAAATTATCCAAAATTGGGTAGATTACAGTCATTTTATGGCTCCTATTAATAAGTAACCTGCTACTTGTAGCATGACTCAACGACAAATAAGCAGAATGAAAATAATAACTTGGAATTGTAACATGGCTTTCCGTAAAAAAGCGGAGTTTATTCTGGCAGAACAGCCAGACATTCTAATTATTCCTGAATGCGAAAATCAAGAGCGACTTTTATTTGGACTTGACACAAAACAGCCAACTGATATTTTTTGGTATGGCGACAATCCACATAAAGGAATTGGAGTTTTTTCATATAACGACTTCAAAATTAAACTGCTTGATATACATAATACGGATTTTAAATATGTTTTACCTTTGTCAGTTTACAACGACAAAATCAATTTGACAGTTTTCGCAATATGGTCACAGAAGCCTGAAAAACACGACTGCTATACAGAGCAGGTTTGGAACGCGGTTCATTTTTATAGCAACTTATTAGACAATGAAAATGTAATTCTTGCTGGAGATTTCAATAGCAATTCCATTTGGGACAAACCAAACAGAATTTATAACCATACAAACCTTGTTGATTATTTAAAGACTAAAAATATTTTAAGCACTTATCATCATTTCCACAACCAAACTCAAGGACAGGAAAAAGATAAAACACTTTTTATGCACCGGAAAATTGACAGACCATATCATATCGACTTCTGTTTTGCATCTTTAAATCTTATTGAAAAATTAGATAATGTCGAAGTTGGTGCTTATGAAAAGTGGACAAAACACAGCGACCATAAACCATTAACAGTTACACTTGACATATGACAGAAAAAAGAACAGCAACAGGTAACAACTTAGAACCCCAAAAAAAATGACTTTTACCAAAACCACCGAACAATCCTCAAAATACGAACATTTAGAAAAAATGTCGGTTCAAGAATTACTTTCTAATATCAATCAGGAAGACAAAACGGTTCCGCTTGCCGTAGAAAAAGCCTTGCCACAAATAGAAAACTTAGTGATTGAAATCGTTGCTAAAATGAAACTCGGCGGACGATTATTCTATATAGGCGCAGGAACTTCGGGACGTTTGGGAATTCTGGATGCTTCGGAATGTCCACCAACATTTGGAGTCCCTTTCGATTTAGTAATCGGAATTATTGCCGGTGGTGATATCGCAATCCGTAGAGCCGTAGAAAATGCCGAAGACAACGCTGCACAAGCCTGGATTGATTTGAAAGCTTTCAATATAAAAGAGAATGATGTTGTTGTAGGAATTGCCGCTTCAGGAACAACGCCTTATGTTATTAGAGGATTACAAGCGTGTAACGAAAATAATATTAGCACAGGAAGTATTTCTTGCAATGCAGGAAGCCCGCTTTCGCAAACCGCAAAATTCCCAATCGAAGTGGTTGTGGGACCAGAATTTGTAACCGGAAGTTCCCGTATGAAAGCAGGAACAGCCCAAAAACTGGTGCTGAATATGATTACCACAACTACTATGATTCAACTGGGGAAAGTGAAAGGCAATAAAATGGTCGATATGCAACTGAGCAATAGCAAACTGGTAGATCGTGGCGTGAAAATGATTATGGGAGAAATTCCTGTTTCCTATGAAAAAGCCGCTGAATTATTGAATAAATATGGAAGTGTGAGGAAGGCAGTCGATAATTATAACGGTTAGAAACAGTCGCAGTTTTCAATCGAAGCGTCATTGCGAGCAACAAAGCAATCACACTTCGTTTTTAGCATACTTTAACTCCAAATTTATAACTAAAAATGGCAACCAACAAAGAACTATTATCCAAAGGAATTAAATATTTAGCAGGCGCTTTACCGTTGCTATTTATAGGTCCATCAGTGATTTATAATGCCTTTATGAATCAACAAAATATGTGGCATTATTTGGTTTTAGTAATTGGAATTATTGCTTGTCTTGCCGCCATGTTTCTGATGTACTTGGGATTAAAAACAATTACGAAAAGCTTATTTAACGACTAATGGAAAACCTAATTCACGTTCAAAAAACATTTAAAAAAATCGTTTACACCGATAAAAAAGTTAACAACCGAGAATTTGAAGATTGCGTTTTTAAAAACTGTGATTTATCAAATAGTGACTTTTCCTATAGTAGCTTCATGGATTGTGAATTCATCGATTGTAATCTGGCGATGACCAAATTATCAGGGACAAGTTTAAAAGGAATACAATTTAAAAACTGCAAATTACTGGGTATTCAATTTGAGGAATGCGACGATTTCCTGTTTAATGTCAATTTTCAGGAATGCGTCTTGGATTATTCATCTTTTGCGAATAAAAAAATGCCAAAGACAAAATTCAATTCTTGTTCGTTAAGAGAGGTAAGTTTTGTTGGCACCAATCTTACGAGTTCCGTTTTTGACAACAGCAATTTGGAGGGTACTATTTTTAACAATACCCAATTGGCCGGAGCCGATTTTTCAAAAGCAACTAATTTTAAAATTGATCCCGAATTCAATCCCATGAAAAAAGCCAAATTTTCTACACAAGGAATCATTGGACTTTTAGATAAATATGATATTAAAATCGAATAACTACCCTTGATTGTCCCGAAGTTTCGGGAGAAATCCTTTTTTGAGGTTTTTACCGAAAAAAGATTGAAACGTAAAGCAGTAAACAGCTCCAAAAAAATATGAAAAAAATAATCTTCCTCCTCCCATTATTAGTACTAATGTCATGCTACAATGTGGAACGCAATTGCAAGGACTTTAAAACCGGAAAATTCAAATTTGAATACAAAGTCAACGGCATAAAAAAAACAACCGTTTTTGAACGCAATGACAGTCTGGAAATTGAAACATTTGAAGGAAAAACGGATACCGCTTCGATTCGCTGGGTAAATGATTGTGAGTATATTTTGCAGAAATTACATCCCAAAAATAGAGCAGAAGAAAAGGCAATCGACATGAAAATTTTGACAACATCAAAAAATTCCTATACCTTTGAATTTGGAATGGTTGGCGTTGACACGAAACAAAAAGGAACTGTCACCAAGATTGGTGATTACTAATTTCAAATTAAAACTTACAAATCATAACTAAATAAAATGGAAGTATTTTTAAATCCCGATGCTTGGATTGCCTTATTAACATTGACCTTTTTGGAAATTGTATTGGGAATCGACAACATTATTTTTATATCGATTGCCACTGGAAAATTGCCCATTGAGCAACGCAAAAAAGCTACTAAAGTAGGAATGTTTCTTGCTATGTTTATGAGAATTGGGCTCTTGTTTGGAATTAATTTATTGATCCAAATGAAAGAACCTTGGTTTCATATTGATTTGAGTTGGTTTTCCGCGGGAATTACGGGTCAAAGTATCATTCTTTTATCAGGAGGATTATTCTTGATTTATAAAAGCACGAATGAGATTCGGGAGAAAGTAGATGAAAAAGGACATGAAGAAAAAGAATTAGGCAAAGCGGCTACAAAATCATTTCAAAATGTACTTTTACAAATCATTATGATCGATTTAGTATTTTCTTTTGACAGTATTCTTACTGCGGTAGGGATGACAAATGGTGTAGAAGGTGCTATTTATATCATGGTTACAGCTGTAGTTATTTCAGTATTAATTATGATGCAATTTGCTGTTCCTGTAGGGAATTTTGTCAATAAACACCCATCAATTCAAATTCTGGGATTGTCTTTTTTGATTTTAATTGGAATGATGTTACTTACTGAAAGTGCGCATTTATCAGATGCTTTAATCTTTGGAAACCACGTTACACCGGTACCAAAAGGATACTTATATTTTGCTATAACTTTCTCTTTATTAGTTGAAGTATTGAATATGAAAATGAAGAAAAAAAAGTAATAGAAAATATGTTTTCATGAAAAAGCTCCCGAAATGGAGCTTTTTTTATGCTGAGAACAGGCCTCGTCTTGAAATAGCAGAACACAAAAAGACTCTAATTTGGTCTTTTTTCTTTTATATATTTGTTTTATAAATTAACTTCGGTGCAAATAAGCGTCATGAAAAATACAATCTCCCATAGAGTTGCAGACTTTTTAAAAAATTTCCCTCCTTTTAACTTTTTACATCAAAAAGATATCGAAACTCTTTCGGAACAAATATCTATCATTTACAAAGAAAAAGACAGCGTAGTGTTTGCCGAAAACGAAGAAACGCACAACTGTTTTTATGTGGTTCATAAAGGTGCCGTGACACTTAAAAATAGTCTGAACAATGACATTTTGGATATGTGTGATGAAGGCGATATTTTTGGGTTGAGGCCACTTATCGCTAATGAGAACTATAAAATGGAGGCCCGAACCCATGAAGAAACTATCCTTTATGCCATACCCATCAGCATATTCAAACCGTACGCATTAGAAAACAGGGCAGTAGGGAATTTCCTAATAGAAAGTTTTGCCTCTAATACGCGCAATCCCTATTCCAATAGTCATAGCGGCAAATTATATGGTGAAATAATAGGAAGTGAAACTTTGGACATTGATAAAAATCTATTGGACATACAGCCTGTAAAATATTCAAAAAAACTAATAACCTGTTTTTCTACCACTACAGCAAAAGAGATTGCCGAAATCATGACCAAAAAAAATGTGGGTGCTATTCTTGTCATAGAAGATAAGCTTCCCATTGGGATAATCACAGATAAGGATTTAAGAAATAAAATAGTGACAGGAGAGTTTCCAATCACCACAACAGCCGACCTGATAATGACCACTCCGGTTATTACTTATCCCAAGAAAATGACCGTTACTCAGGCACAAATGGCAATGATGAAAAGTAACATCAGCCATTTATGTCTTACCAAAGATGGTACGGCAAATTCCAAAGCTGTTGGAATCCTATCCAAACATGATGTCATGGTGGAACTTGGTAATAATCCTGCAGTTTTGATAAAAGCGGTAAAAAGAGCAAAAAAAGCAAAACAGATAAAGCCGATACGAGCCAATATAATGCAATTATTACAAGGATATTTAGACCAAAATATCCCCATGACACTGACTTCTAAAATAATTACAGAATTAAATGATGTCTGTATTAAGCAAATAATAGAAATAGCGTTAAAAAAAATGAAAACGCCTCCACCTGTAAAATTTGCCTGGTTGGCATTAGGAAGTCAAGGGAGAAGTGAGCAATTACTGCATACTGACCAAGACAATGCCTTAGTTTATGAGGATGTCCCAGAAGAATTAAAGGAACAAACTAAAAGTTATTTTTTAGAATTAGCGACTCATGTCAATAAAGGCCTTTTCGATATTGGCTATGATTATTGTCCTGCAGAAATGATGGCTTCTAATCCAAAATGGTGTTTGAGCCTTGGTGAATGGGAAAATCTGGTTCATCATTGGATTACCAATCCGGGGAAAAACGAAGTATTGTTGTCCTTTATATTTTTTGATTACAGCCTCTCTTATGGAGATCATGAACTCGTTAATAATCTTTCCGATTTTATTTTTAAAAATATAAAAGCCAATCCTGTTTTTTATATTCATTTAGTAAGTGGTGCGTTGCAAAGCCCCTCTCCTACTGGATTTTTCAGACAACTTCTGGTAGAACAGGATGGTGCCCACAAAGACTTTTTTGACATAAAAAGACGGGCTTTAATGCCACTGACTGACGCTGCGAGAGTGTTGATTCTGTCTCATTCCGTAAAATCCATTAGCAATACTCCCGAACGTTTTGAAAAATTGGCAGAACTGGAACCCCATAACAGCGAATTGTATTTAGCCTGTTCTTATTCGTACAAAGCATTATTGAAATTTAGAACCAAACAAGGGCTTTTGCATCATGATTCCGGGCAGTTTATTGCCTTGGAAACGCTAACCAAATTAGAAAAGATTAAGCTTAAAAGGACTTTTAAAACCATTAAGGAACTTCAAGAAATCATTACCATCCGATTTAATGCTTCAAACATATTATAATGATGAATCTCTTTGAAAAAACTAAAGTTGGTTTATTTAAACTTTGGAACAAATCCGAAAAATCATCCGAGGAGGAACAGTCCAAAGACATTGATACTACGCGTTTTGTTGTTTTGGATACAGAAACCACCGGATTTGATTACACTAATGATCGAATACTTTGTATTGGGGCTATCGTCCTGAAAAACAATACAATTCCCATTCAGGATAGTTTTGAAGTTTTTATTCAACAAGATCATTACGATCAGGCGACTGCAAAAATTCATGGGATTCTGAAAGAATTTGTCATAGACCGTCCCACTGAATTAGAGGCCTTACAACAGTTTTTGGTATTTTTAGCAGACTCCATTATAATTGCGCATCATACTATATTTGACATTACCATGATTAATAGGGCACTGGAGAGAAATGGATTGCCGAAATTAACAAACAAGACTTTGGACACAGCAGTGCTTTATAAAAAAACGCTCATAGTTTCTCATTTATTGGAACGTAAAGATACTTACAGTTTGGACGAGCTTGCCGATAAATTTGACATCTCTAAAAAAGACAGACATACCGCAATGGGCGATGCCTATATTACCGCAATTGCTTTTTTGAAAATTCTTAATAAATTAAGAGATAAAAAGAGACTTACGTTAAAACAATTGTTCAAATAAAAATGATAAAACCCATAAAAAAAGCTCCATCAGGAGCTTTTTTTTATTCTAAAGATAAAGTTATTTGACCATCATCTTCCAGTTTAATATCCGCATCATCAGCGTCAGTTTCACCTTTTACTTCTAATTCTTCTGGAATAACCTCCGCAGGAATTTCATAAGGCAAAGATTCCAATAGATTTACTTGTTTCAACTTATCAGTTGTCAATTGATTCCCTAAAGCTTTAAATCCTTTTAAAGCAATAAAGGATTCAATATCCACCTTCATATTTTCTTTTTGAACTCCTTTTACTTTCGCAAAAACTAATTCGGCCACAGGACGATAATCCGTAGATACTATTTCGAGATGTGAATTAGCATGTTCCGTGATAAAACTTTCCTCTTTGTTTTCTGTTTCTACCAAGAAACGTTTGATATAATAGCGCTCTTTTTCACCATCATAATAAATCGCTGAAATTGGCTTTTTAGGAACCCATTTTTCTAAAACTACCATATCTTCATCAAAATGAGTAGATAATTCAGGTGTAATTACTTTTATTTTTCCGGATTGCGATATGATTAGAATCTTATCACTTGGCCTGAATTCACCCAAAAGTTCTCCTCTTCCATCTACATTTAGTCTTTGGACAGTATCGTCAAACCAAACTTTTCTTGGTAATAAAGTCGAAATTCCTTTTTCTTTCAGTTCGATTTTCTTGATTGGATATTTAGTTACCAAATTCCCTTTGGAAGCACGTCCTTTTATGGCTAAACTGGCGAAATCAATATCGAATTTCAGTTTTTTTACACTACCAACTTGGCGCAATAGTATCGTAATAACCTCAGCTTCCCCATTTGGATTACAAGAGAAATACACTACTTGAGAACCTGTAGTTTCATTGGTTAAATCATACGCTTTGTCTCGGGTTACCCCAGAAACATTGAATCTTTTTATATAGGAAGGACCTGATTTTCCATCACGGTAAATCATATTGTAAATCGTACGCTTATCACTTTTGTCAAAAATAGCAATGTGAATAATGTCCTTACCCACAAAGGTTTTAGCATCCACCTTGGTAATCATCATTTTACCATCACGAAGGAATACAATTACATCATCAATATCAGAACAATCCGTAACGTATTCGTCTTTTTTCAAACTCGTACCTACAAATCCTTCTTCTTTATTTACGTATAATTTTGTATTTCTTAAAACAACTTTGGTGGCTTCAATATCATCAAAAATACGAAGTTCCGTTTGGCGTTCCCGTCCTTTTCCATATTTTTCTTTTAGCTTGGTAAAGTAAGCAATAGCAAAATCAATAAGATGTTCTAAGTTGTGTTTTACTTGTTCAATATCGCCTTCCAATGACTCGATTTTGTCCTGTGCTTTATTGCTGTCAAATTTAGAAATACGCATGATTCGGATATCCAATAAACGCAAAATATCTTCTTCGGTAACAGCACGTTTTAAATGTTTCGTGTGTGGTTTCAAACCATCATCAACCGATCTGATTACGCCTTCTCTAGTTGTTTCTTCTTCAATGTCACGATAGATTTTATTCTCAATAAAAATACGTTCCAAAGAAAGAAAATGCCATTGTTCTTCCAATTCACCTAACTGGATTTCAAGTTCGCTTTTTAAGAGCTGAACAGTCCTATTAGTTGAAATTTTCAACATATCCGAAACCCCAATAAACAGCGGTTTGTTATCCTCAATCACACATCCCAAAGGAGCTACCGAAGTTTCACAAGCCGTGAAAGCAAACAAGGCATCAATCGTTTTATCTGGCGAAACCCCAGGAAAAAGGTGAATTAATATCTCTACCTCAGCAGCAGTATTATCCTCAATTTTCTTGATTTTGATTTTCCCTTTATCATTCGCTTTCAAAATACTGTCAATCAAAGTGGTCGTATTGGTCGAAAACGGAATTTGGGTAATCACTAAGGTATTCTTGTCTAGCTGCGCGATTTTGGCACGTACACGTACACGTCCACCACGCAATCCATCATTATAATTAGACACATCAGCAATACCTTGTGTCAAAAAATCAGGATATAAGGTAAATGGTTTTCCTTTTAAAATTTTTATTGACGAATCAATTAGTTCATTGAAATTATGAGGTAAGACTTTCGTCGAAAGACCAACTGCAATTCCCTCTGCTCCAGAAGCCAATAATAATGGAAATTTTACAGGCAGATTGTTAGGCTCCGCACGACGACCATCATAAGAAACGCCCCAATCGGTAATCTTTGGAGAATATAAAACTTCCAAGGCAAATTTAGATAAACGAGCTTCGATATAACGAGAAGCGGCAGCTCCATCTCCCGTTAGGATATTCCCCCAGTTTCCTTGACAATCAATCAACAATTCTTTCTGACCTATTTGCACCATTGCATCACCAATACTCTGATCTCCGTGTGGATGATACTGCATGGTATGCCCTACTACATTAGCCACTTTATTGTAACGCCCATCGTCTAATTCTTTCAAAGAGTGCATAATACGGCGTTGAACGGGTTTAAAACCATCTTCAATCGCAGGAACTGCACGCTCCAGAATTACATATGATGCATAATCCAAAAACCATTCCTTGTACATTCCTGTAACTTTTGTAATGGTATCATTTTCATCTTCCTGATTATAGTAAAAATGCTGTCCTCCAAAAAATTTTTTATCTACATTAATAATTTCATCCGAATCATTTTCATCTTGATTTTCATCAGTAGAATGATCTTCCGAATTATTTTCTTCGTTTGCTGGAATTATGTTATCGTCGTCTTCGTCTTTCATTTATGCTGAATGTTTAAATTTTACTTTAAACTATTGTTTATCATTAAAAAATTATTTTTAATTATTTTATTTTCACCTTTCTAATTTAAGCTGGAACCATTTCAAATTCTTTCATAAAAAATTTCCCCTACTCGGTTGATATGGTCTTTTAAACTTTCGGAAGTTAATTGATTATAAATTGAAATATCAAATAAATAAGGAGTATTCAAATCATCTATTTCGAGATTTATTTCTCCAACTAAACCATCCTTCAATTCATTTCCAAAAAGTGTCAGGTCAATATCCGAGCCTTTTCTAAAATTCCCTTTTGCTCGGGAACCATAAATAATTACCTTCTCGATTTCAGAATGTTTAACAAAAACTGAATTTATTTTAGAAATCGTTTCTTTATTTAAGCCAAATTTCATCATAAAAATGTTTTCATTCTTTCATTAAAATTAATAAAAGCTAAAAAATAAACCTCTTTTATTTTATGAGCTATTTTGTCGGCTGTTTCCTCATTATAGGTATGAACACTTTCATTTCGGCTTTCTATCATGTCCATCCAAATTTGTCCTTCTTCAAATAAACCTTTATTAAAAGCTTCTCTTGTAGCACTTCTTGATCCAACAATATTTTGAATTCCTTCAAATATCAAAAAATCTTTCATCACATTCCAAGCCAATTCATGTGTATATTCAAAACTTTGAATCAAACCCTGCTCTTCAAGTTCATTAAGTTCCCCTTTTTCAATAAATTTTGTTAATTGAGAAAGTGCTTTTCCAAAATTCTGAAACCTTTGCTTCCATCGAACATCTTGATTTTCCATAGTATTCTATATCAGTTTGAATTTTAAACTTTCTCAATCACGTCCAATTCTACCTTCAAATTCTTGATTATAAATTCCTGTCGGTCTGGAGTATTTTTTCCCATATAGAAGGATAGTAATTGCTCAATCGAAGTGTTTTTATCCATCATAATTGGGTCAAGTCGAATGGTTTCTCCAATAAAATTTTTGAACTCATCCGGAGAGATTTCCCCCAATCCCTTAAATCGGGTGATTTCTGGCTTTGGTTTTAATTTTTCCATTGCCTCTTTTCGTTCTTCTTCTGAATAACAATAAATCGTTTCCTTCTTGTTTCTGATTCTAAAAAGTGGTGTTTGTAAAATATATAAATGCCCTTCTTTTATTAATTCAGGAAAAAACTGCAAGAAAAAAGAAATTAACAACAACCGAATGTGCATTCCATCGACATCGGCATCCGTTGCAATTACAATATTGTTATACCGCAATTTTTCTAAACCATCTTCAATATCAAGTGCCGCTTGCAACAAATTGAATTCTTCATTTTCATAAACAATTTTCTTACTCATTCCGTAGGAATTCAAAGGCTTACCACGCAAACTAAAAACTGCTTGAGTGTTCACATCTCGCGATTTGGTAATAGACCCGGAAGCGGAATCTCCCTCAGTGATAAAAAGCGTACTCTCCAGTCTTTTAGGATTTTTGGTATCCGTAAGATGAGCTCTGCAATCCCTTAATTTTTTATTGTGAAGATTTGCTTTTTTGGCACGATCAGTCGCTAATTTTCGAATTCCTGATAATTCTTTTCGTTCTCTTTCAGCTTGAAGAATTTTGCGCAATAATGCATCAGCTGTTGCTGTGTTTTTATGTAAATAATTATCTAACTTCGTTTTTACAAAATCATTTATAAAAGTACGCACTGATGGCATTCCTGGCTCTGAACCCATATCAGTCGATCCCAATTTAGTTTTGGTTTGCGACTCAAAAACGGGCTCCATAACCTTAATACTTACCGCACTTACAATAGATTTACGCACATCTGAGGCTTCGAAATTTTTATTGTAAAACTCTCTAATCGTTTTTACAATTGCTTCCCGATACGCTGCTAAATGCGTCCCACCTTGTGTGGTATTTTGTCCATTCACGAAGGAATGGTATTCTTCACTGTATTGTGTTTTACTATGCGTCAAAGCAATCTCGATATCCTCTCCTTTCAAGTGAATAATTGGATATTCCAAATCATCGGCATGAATGGTTTCTTCCAATAAATCTTTCAGACCATTTTCAGAGAAATATTTTTCGCCATTGAATAAAATAGTCAAACCATTGTTCAAATAACAATAGTTTTTAAGCATTTTGACTACATACTCATATCTGAATTTATAATTTTTAAAAATTGCTTCGTCTGGAATAAAAGTAACTTTAGTTCCTTTTCGTTTGGTTGTATCTATAATATCTTCTTCAAGAACTAGATTTCCTGCGGAAAATTCAGCTGCTTTTTGTTTTTCGTCCCGAACGGATTCTACCCGGAAAAAATGAGACAACGCATTCACCGCTTTTGTCCCTACACCATTCAAACCAACAGATTTCTTAAATGCTAAAGAATCGTATTTTCCACCTGTATTCATTTTGGAAACTACATCAATCACTTTTCCTAATGGAATTCCACGACCATAATCCCTCACAGTGACCGTTTTATCTTTGATAGTCACCTCAATTGTCTTACCTGACCCCATGACAAATTCATCGATACAGTTATCGAGTACTTCTTTTAGAAGAATATAAATACCATCATCCGGGGAGGAACCATCACCCAGTTTCCCAATATACATTCCGGGACGCATGCGAATATGTTCTTTCCAGTCGAGTGACCGAATATTATCTTCGGTATATTGATTTTGATCGGACATTGTAAATTTTGTGGATTTTGTGCTAATGTAGTGTAATTCGATAAAATTTAAAACAAGAAGCCTTCAAAGTTATTAAGAATGATATTGACAATAGATTTTGATTTAGGATTACCGATTTTTGATTTTTTTGATTTTGATTTTGAAAATTAAAGATGAATTCCTATATGATTTTATAAATCGCAATTATTTTTCTATTGACGAAAATAGAAACAAAAGAGTTTTTTTTATCCGCCAAGTAGATTGTGTAGTCTAAATCATTTTTTTGATCTAAATAGATGATTTTATTATTGATACTGGAAGAATATTCAACAGTATCGTATTGATCCAATCCTTTAATTGCAAAAATAAAATTCTCACCTTCCGAAGTTAAATAAAGTCCTGATTCAGGCTTAATTAATTGGTAGTTGTTTTGAAAATAATTTCCAAAAAATAAGGGCAATTGTGCAAAATCTTTTTTATTTTTTTTAGTCAAAAGCCACTTTTCATCCAATGGATAATGATTTAAAAAGAAGCGCTCTGGATTTGTAAAAAAATAACTCTCATTGAAATAAAACTTAAACGAATTTGTTTTAAGAGAAATAAATCCAGCAGCTAACGTTGCATCAATAAATTTCCAATCATTATCTATTTTAACTACATTCCAAGCATGGTTCATACTATTAGGCAACGCTCCAATTTCTGAAGGATCTGATTTCAGGTTTCCTATAATAATCTTCGCTTCCAACCCTGCTCTTACACATAAATATTCCACCAAGGCAGCGTATGAATGGCAAACCGCTTTTCTTGAAACCATTGCATTCCCTACCAAATCCAATTTAAACTTCTTTTCTTTAATCTCCTTTTCTTTTTCGGTTTTATAAGAAAATGCATAAATAGGCTTAGACTCCATCGCTTTAGCTAAATCAACGTCATAACTTATATTAGCAGTCACCCATTTAAAAACGGCTCTTGCTTTCTCATCTTGTTTAGAAAAATCTTTATTAATTAATTCAACTAATTGATCCGCAGTGATTGTAACTTTAGGGTACCCGTCAACAATAGAATCGACTAAACGATATTTTTGCGAATAAGCAATATCAAAAAACGAAAGACTCAAAAAAACAAACAACAAATATTTTAATTGCATCTAGTACATCTGATATTTAAAAATTCCTGATAATTTCTTTCAACTGATTATCTAATTCCGGATTAGAAATTTTATTGTTTTCGACATCAAAATTATCATTGAAACTAGGTAGTGAAAAAGTTGCTTTTATATTACCACCATAAAAAGGAAAAGCGTTTTTTGCTATTCCCAAAACGGATGCTCCTCCTTTGGCTCCTGGCGAAGTTGCCATTAGTAACATTGGTTTTTCCTGAAAAACTTTAGCAGTTATTCTGGTACACCAGTCAAACACATTTTTGAAAGCCGCAGAATAATTTCCATTATTTTCGGCAAGCGAAACAACCAAAATATCGGCACTGGTAATTTTAGCCAAAAATGCTTTGGCAAGTTCATGTTGACCGATTTCTTTTTCTATATCAACGCTAAATAAAGGCATTTGGAAATCATTCAAATCCAAAACCTCTACTTCGGCGTTTTCGAAGAGATGGGCTGCATAAGTTGCTAATTTTTTATTGATGGAGTTTTTACTTGGACTTCCTGCGAAGGCGATGATTTTCATAGTTATTTATTTTTATTAAAAGTAATAAAAATTAAAAGACTTGCGTACACAGGAAGTTAACTTTAAAAGAAATTACTTATAATATTTTCTCAATTTCATATTTAACTCTTTTGGATTAAATGGCTTTACAATATATTCATTTATACCTATTTGTATCGCTTTTTCAAGATAATTAAAAGAAGATGAGGCAGTCAAAGCGATAATCGGAAGCAATGTATTTGTACTTCTTATGATTGCTGTTGCTTCATAACCATCCATTACTGGCATTGATAAATCCATTAAAATAATATCATATGCATTTAATTTAAATTTTTCGATGGCAATAAGTCCATTTTCTGCAGTATCTACGATGACATTCCATTGCTTAAGTATTTTTTCAGCAATTTTGATATTTATCAAATTATCCTCAACCAAAAGAACTTTTAATCCGTCTAGATTTTCTTCTTTATAATCATGATAGACAATATTATTATTTAAGGCTAAATTTGTTGAAAATATTGGTAATTCCAAAACAAAACTAAAATTAGAACCAACTCCTACTTCACTTTGCAATTTGATATCCGAATTTAATAAATGCAGTAGTTTCTTTGTTATTGCCAAACCCAATCCCGTTCCTCCAAATTGCCTTGTAGTTTGTGCTTGTTCAAACTTCTGAAAGATTGTTTTAAACTTTTCGATGTCAATTCCAATTCCATTATCAATAATTTGAACTTTAAAAATAGAAATATTGTCTTTTTGTTGGATTTGGTCTATTTTAATTTGAATCAATCCATTTTTAGTGAATTTTATAGCATTTGAAACTAAATTTGTAATGATTTGACCAATTCTTAAAGGATCGCTAATTACATTTGTAATAAAATTATTATCAGTAATTACTTCAATCCTATTTAAGTTTTCTGATGCTTTTGTCTCTAAAGACTTTTTGATATGGAAAACTAACTCCTTAAAATCAAATGGAATTTTTTCAAGATCAATTTTCCCTGCCTCTATTTTATTAAAATCCAGAATATCATTTATAAGCATGTATAAATTTTGTGCTGAATACTTTAAAACCTCTAGATTTTCCTGAAAACTATATAACGTATTTTCTTTTTCCATAATGTAAATCAAACCAATGATTGCATTTAAAGGAGTTCGAATTTCATGACTCATAATAGAGAGAAAATCTGACTTAGCTTCATTGGCTTTTTCAGCATTCGATTTTGCTAAATACAATTGATCTTGAAACTCTTTCTTAGAATCTATTTCATCACGCAAAATTTGCAATAAATCAATTGAGCTGTCCTCGCTTCCAAGTTTTATTTCATTGTTGTTTAATTGCTTTATGGCTTGAATTAACTTATCCTGTATGTTTTCTTTTTTATCTAATTCTGATTTTAGTTTTTGATTTATTTCATAATACTCTAAATCGTTTAATCGTGAAGATTGCTCAAATAATTCGGCATCTTTTTCAAAATTCAAATACGATAGATTTATTACTTCAATAAAATTATAAACAACAGTATTATCCGCAATGAAATCTTCTGAAAAATGCTTTTTTATTTGCCTGTTCAGTTGTCTGTGTAGATTCTCTATTTCCATCATAATTCTTCATAAATGGTTGCGATTGTCATCGTCTGATTATGCAGCTCACAAGCTACTTTTTTAAACGTTGGAGAGATTTCACCATAAGAGTAAAAACCGCAAACTAGCGTGTTTTCACCAAAAACCTCTTTTACTACTTCAAGTTCTTCTTCGATTCTATTACCAAGAACAACTTTTCGACCTACACAACTTACTAATAATGCTAATTCCGGTTTAGTGGATTGTTCCGAAAATATTTGTAAAGCGGCATTATAAGACGCATCTATAAGTTTATCCAAATTTCCTTTCATCAATCTAACGAAAGAACCTTGAGGAATATTACCCGCAAAAGTCATTGATTTATTTACCTCATCAATCGACAATATTGTTCTTACAATTGGTGCGGCATCTATATTTTCTTTCATGGAAAGCGGGAAATATAATGACGAAGCAGGCAATTCGTCAGCATATTTCCCAAGATATTCTTTGTATAAATCTAGCGCAAACCTATCGCCTATTTTGTACAGCACATTCTTTTCTGAAAGTGTAACTTCTCTTTCCGGACCAAAATCACTCCACCCCCCTTTAGAACTAAAACCAAAATGAATAGCATCTCCATAAAAACCAACAGCAACAATTTTACCTTGAGAGGCATCGTTGTTTAACCCTACAATTGTTTTTTCGAACTTATATTCATCTCCGGCCAGTCCCCCAAAAATAGGGATTGTCTCTTTTGTTTGTTTTATCAATTCGTTTATAAGTTCAGTCCCATTAACAAAACTGCCTTCAGAAAGAATAAGTATTGATTTTAGGTCTTCATTAAAAAAGTCTTTTTTAATTATATTGCCTAATTCATGAATATCCGAATTATTCAAAATATCAATTTCAGAAACTTTAATAGATGTTTTTTCGAAATTTATTGCTGTAGCTACAATATTGTTTTCGACTAAACTGGTATTCGAAATTTGTCCAGAAGTAGAACAAATAACAATATGTGCTTTGGGGTATAAATCCTTTATCTTTTTATATGGCAATACCTTTTCTAAAAAAAATCTTTCACCAAAAGCCAGAACAAGATTTGCTTCCTTTGAATTAAAACCAGTAGTAGAAAAAATAACTTCTACATCTTTTTTATCATTAACGACAATTTGCTCAAGTTTCATAAGATTAGAGGTTTACGTTTTTACGTTGTATAAATTAACGAAAAAATTCCTTACAAACAAAAAAAACTATAAAAGTAAATTTTATAGTTTTTTATACTTAGGCAATAAATCCAATTACACATTAAATCGATTTATACATTAAATCTAAAATGCATAACATCGCCATCTTTTACGATATACTCTTTTCCTTCTACTTTGAATTTTCCTGCTTCTTTACATTTAGCTTCTGAACCGTAATGAACGTAATCTTCATAAGCAATAACTTCGGCACGGATGAATCCTTTTTCGAAATCGGTATGAATAACTCCTGCCGCCTGTGGCGCAGTTGCTCCAATATTAATAGTCCAAGCACGAACTTCTTTAACTCCTGCCGTAAAATAAGTTTGTTGTTTCAATAATTTGTAAGCTGCACGAATCAATACAGATGCTCCTGGCTCTTGCAAACCCATATCTTCTAAAAAAACCTGACGCTCTTCATAGCTTTCCAATTCAGTAATATCAGCTTCTGCACCAACAGAAAGTACAATAACCTCAGCATCTTCATCCTTAACCAATTCACGAACTTGGTCTACATATTTATTTCCGTTAACTGCTGAGTTTTCATCCACATTACAAACATACAATACTGGTTTTGCAGTAATTAATTGAAACCCTTCCATCAAAACTTCTTCGTCATTGTTTTGTGGCGTTACCGTTCTGGCTGATTTAGCCTGAAGCAGCGTTTCTCTGATTCTATTTAGCAATGCTTCTTCAACAATTGCCTCTTTATTTCCAGTTTTAGCAGCACGTTTTACTTTTTCTAAACGTTTTTCAACATTTTCAAGATCTTTCAATTGCAATTCAATATCAATCGTTTCCTTGTCACGAATAGGATTTACATTTCCGTCAACATGTATAATGTTATCATTATCAAAACAACGCAAAACGTGAATAATCGCATTACATTCTCTAATGTTTCCTAGAAACTGATTCCCTAAACCTTCTCCTTTACTCGCTCCTTTTACTAATCCTGCAATATCAACGATATCTACGGTTGCCATTTGCACGCGTTCTGGTTTAACCAATTCTTCCAGTTTTTCTATTCTGGAATCCGGAACATTTACAACACCTATATTTGGTTCAATAGTACAAAAAGGAAAGTTAGCACTTTGCGCTTTTGCATTGGATAAACAATTGAATAATGTTGATTTTCCAACATTCGGTAATCCTACAATTCCTGCTTTCATGTGTAGATAATATTTGTTTTTAATGAAATATGGCAACGCCATTGCTCATGCTATTTTTGTTCACTGATAACAGTCTCCTGCTAAAAGTTTTATAATTCACTTTAAAAGTTTGCAAATATAAGATTTAATAAATGTTTGAGAGCATAATCAAAACATTTATGCATTACCATTCTAGTTTTTACTTTTTACCAATTCAATACTATTCTTCAGAACAATTTATTAGTATCACAATTTTATTAATTGTTATTAAAATTTCCATAAATGTTTGTAAAAAATTAAACTAAATATTAATTTTTTGTTAAAAAAAAATTATATTGCAACCGATTTCAAACCAAACAAAACCAAAATTAATTATTTATGAAAAAATTCACATTATTATTATTTCTATTAAACGTCACATTTATTTTTGCACAAAAAGAAATTTCTGGCGTAGTAAAAGACAATGCCGGTGCTGGATTACCAGGTGTTAACATTATTGAAAAAGGAACAAACAATGGAGTCTCAACTGACATTGATGGAGCTTACAAAATCAAAGTTAAAGAAGGGGCTACTTTAGTTTTTAGCTACGTAGGATTTAATAAAGTGGAAAAAGCAGCAACCGGAACAACAATTAATATTGTTTTATCCGAAGAAGGTGGACAAAATCTTCAAGAAGTTGTTGTTACTGGTACAAGAACAGCTCCCAGAAGTAACACTACAACTGCACTTCCTATCGATGTAATATCCTCTAAAGACCTAGCATCAACTGGGCAAGCCACTTTTGACAAAGCATTACAGTACAAAATTCCCTCTTTTAACACGGTACAAACACCTGTAAACGATGCTACTTCATTACTTGATCCATACGAAATTAGAAATATGGGACCAAGCAGAACTTTAATCCTTATCAACGGAAAACGTAAAAATTTAAGTTCTTTACTTTACGTACAAACGTCTCCGGGACGTGGTGAAACAGGTGCAGATATTTCTGCAATTCCTACTGATGCTATCGAAAGAGTCGAAATCCTTCGTGATGGTGCATCCGCCCAATATGGATCTGATGCCATTGCAGGGGTAATGAATATTATCTTAAAAAAGAATACTAACGGCGGATCAGTAACAGTAAGAAGTGGAATTACTTCTGAAGGTGATGGCGAAATGTTAGGCGTAAGTTTAAACAATGGTTCTACAGTAGGAGACAAAGGATTTGTAAACTATACAGTAGATTTCTCTAAAGTTAATTTATCTAACAGACCCGGTAAAGTTGATGCTGCTGGAGATGCTGGAGATTTTGGAGCTTCTCTTTCAGATGTTCAAGCTTTTCTTGCAAAAAAACCAGATGCAGGAAACATCAATGGATCGCCAGAAACTGCAGCCGCTAAATTCTTAGTTAATGGTGGAAGCGAATTAAGCGAAACTTCTCAAATGTATTACAATGCAGCTTATGTTTACAAAAAAGTAAACTCTTTTGCTAACTACAGAACTCCTTATTGGAGAACTTTAAGTGATTACCCTTTCCTAAAAGATTTCTTTGGCAATGGAACACCAGCCTCTTATTTAGGCTATGTACCAACATTTACTGGAGATCTAAATGATTATAACGGTACATTAGGATATAAATCAACAAAAAACGATTGGAATACAGATGCGAGCATCACTGTAGGTGGAAATACACAAACCTATACAGTTGAAAACTCTTTCAACAGATCTGACATTCAAGATGCTGATGGAAATAACGTTTATTTGGAAAATAGCCCAATAGCCTTTAAACCAGGAGGAACTTCTTTCAACCATATTGTAGGTAACTTAGATATCTCTAAAGTATTATCGGATAAAGTAAGTATTGGTTTTGGTTCGGAAATCAGAACAGAAACTTTTGAAGTTACCGAAGGAGACAAAGCATCTTGGGATGGAATTGGAGCAGATTCATTTGCTGGTAACAGACCTGAAAACTCAGGAAAATGGAATCGTTATAATTTAGGTGCATATTTTGATCTTGCTTATGATGTAACTGAAAATTTCTTATTAAACGGTACTCTTCGTTATGAAGATTACAGCGATTTTGGAGATGCAACTGTATGGAAATTAAGCTCAAGATATAAATTCTTGGATGATAAAATCACATTAAGAGGTTCCATTTCTACTGGATTCAGAGCACCAACATTACACCAAATTTACACTCAAAAATCACAATACTCATTCGTTCCTGGACAAGGAATTCAAGTAAGTGGCATTATAAACAATGTTTCTCCACAAGCACGTCAATTAGGAATTGACCCATTAGATGCTGAAAAATCAACTAATATAACGATAGGAATAGGAGCAAAACCATCAAGAAATTTTAATTTCACAATAGATTATTACAATATTAAAGTGGAAGACAGAATCGTTTTAGGAGACAAAGTTGAAACTCAATTTGGTACAGTTGCTTGGTTTGAAAACTCATTTGACTCTAGAACATCAGGTTTAGATGTAGTTGCTAATTACAGCAATATTATGTTAGGAACAGGAAAATTAGGTTTCAATTTATCTGGAAATATTACTTTTCAAAATGAAAGAATCTCTCCTGTAAAAAGCAATAATTTTGGACAAACACTAGAATCTTTAATGTTTACTTCCAGACCTGATACTAAATGGATTTTGGGAGCAAATTATAAAATTGGAAAATTTGATTTTTCACTTAACAATACTTATTTTGGAAAAACTACTTTTGACCAAGATGGTTTAGATTCTAATTTAAAAACGGAGTTCATTCCAAAAATTGTTACTGATTTAGGAATTAATTTCTCAGCGACAGACAAATTAACATTAGCACTAAACGTAAATAATTTATTAAATGTTCTACCTGAATGGAAATTTGTAGCTGAAAATGCAGCAGGAACTACACTTTTGAATGATCCTGCTAAAGTTAAAAACCAATCCAATTTGATTACTTTCAACGGACGTTATGCAAATACAACTTATGATGGGTCACATTTTAGCCAATTAGGGACTATGTTTAATTTATCGTTGAACTATAAATTCTAATTCGGTTATCTAATAATTTCAAAAGGGCTGTCTTTCGACAGCCCTTTTTTATTTCGTATATTTTACTATATTTAATATTCCAATTAACAACTATCATGACAAATCTCTATGACGGAAAAATGGCT
Organism: Flavobacterium esculini; assembly: GCF_048284325.1. Classification (NCBI taxonomy): domain Bacteria; kingdom Pseudomonadati; phylum Bacteroidota; class Flavobacteriia; order Flavobacteriales; family Flavobacteriaceae; genus Flavobacterium; species Flavobacterium esculini. The sequence continues at coordinate 172,717 of NZ_JBLVPI010000004.1, forward strand.
GCAATTTTTGATGCTATGTACCAAACCTTCATTGATTATGATGAAGAATATCAATTTTATAACAATCTAATACAAGAAAACAATTGTAAAACTATTCTAGAGATTGGCAGTGGCACGGGTAATCTTGCTAAAAGATTTCAGGAAAATAATCAGCAATATATTGGCCTTGATTATAGCCAAAGTATGATCGCTATCGCCAAAGAAAGAAATAAGGACTGTACTTTCATTCATGGTGACATGAGGCAATTTGAATTAGAAAAACCCATTGATTCAATTCTTATTACGGGGCGTTCCACAAGTTATTTAACTACAAATGAAGACGTTATTAGCACTTTTGAATCCATTTACAAAAATTTAACAGAAGATGGAATTCTCATTTTTGACTTTATAGATGCCAATCGATTTATTCCCTTTGCTACAGAAAACCAAGTTATAATTCACGAAGCAATATATGAAGGAATAAAATATTACAGAAATAGTAATTGGAAAACGACTCTTTCAGATAATTTTATGCTGGAATGGACTGCACAATATTATATTTTTAAAGATGATAAAAAAGAAATAATTGCAGACGATTTTTCAACCGTTCGTGTATTCACCCTAAATGAAATTCAATTGTTTTTATATTTAAATAATTTTGAAATCATCAAAATTATTGATCGAAAAACGTACGCTTACGACACGTATGTGATTGTTGCTATAAAAAAAACAAAATAGATTCCTAAAATTACTTAGCCCTTCATGTGAATAATATAATTTTTAAAAGAAATTCTATAACAATTTTACAATCAACTAATTGTAGGTTTGTTATATATAAATTTTTAAACTAAATATCATGAAAACTATAATTTTAGGAACGGCAGCTTTTTTACTGTCACTAACTATTCAAGCACAAAATCAAAACGTAAAATCAGAAGTTAAAACAACAATTACAAAGGTTAAAGATTCTGAAGGAGAAAAACAATTAATCAAAACTCAGGAAATTAAAGAAGTCCAAAATATAGAATTAAAAAATGCTGATTCTAATGTTTTGAATAAAGAAGTAAAAGAATCTCCCGTTCAAGTGACTGCTACAACGGCAATAACCTCAGATGGAATCACAAAAGTAAATGTTGACCGTTCTGCCTATTACAATTTAAATGGTAAAAAATACCAATTTACAACCGATAATAGTGGCTATACGCTGTATTCACCAAACAGTAAAAAAGCTGCAATTTTAAGACGAACATCAAACAACAATTATATTTACAAGTCAAAAAATAAAACTTCATACGGCTATTTTGATGCTAATGGAAATCTAGTTTTAGAATCTTATGATGATAAAACAGATAAAGTAACTACTGAAACGTATATCATTATCAAAAAGTAATTCTAAAAAGCAAAAAAAATCCTGAGCGAATACTCAGGATTTTTTTTGTTTAAATGAAATCGTTTATTCATTATGCAAAAATGCTTGTCTGTTTAGTAATGTTTCCTCAGATTCAACATGATTGTCATCCGGAATACAACAGTCTACAGGACATACTGCAGCACATTGTGGCTCATCATGAAACCCTTTACATTCTGTACATTTTCCCGGTACAATATAGTAAATTTCGTCAGAAATTGGAGTTTGAGCTTCATCTGAATCTACTTCAGTTCCATCAGGCAAAATCACTTTCCCTTTAAGTTTTGTTCCATCTTTAAATCTCCAGTCATCGGCACCTTCGTATATTGCAGTATTTGGGCATTCTGGTTCACAAGCACCACAATTGATACATTCGTCTGTTATTATAATTGCCATCTTTATCTTTTTATGAGTTAAAAGCTATGTCTTTTGAGATAAAATTATTTAAGATTTTTTCTCTTTTGACTTATAACTTATTATAGCTTATTTTTGTGCAAAATTACAATCAAAACTATTCATATACAAGTTACTTATGTTACAAAACGAAAAAAAACGAAGTTTTCTCGAATTAGGAAAGTTTTTAAGTCAATTTTCCGAAGATAATTCTTCTATCAATCCTACTGTTTTACATAACGATCTATTTTTTCATGATTTTATCGATTTAATAAAATTATCACAATCTCATAATGGATGGTATACACCTGAACAAGTTTATTTTTCTATTCAATCTTGGGCAGAAGCACTAACAGAAGAAAATTTAAATCAATGGCTCTCTGCTTATGATTTTCAAATAAATGAACCTAAAAAAATTGCCTTAATTCTTGCCGGAAATATTCCGCTAGTTGGGTTTCATGATTTCTTATCAGTTTTAATAACAGGGCATGATGTATTGATAAAAACATCTTCAAATGACCAACATCTATTGCCTTTTTTAGCTAAATACATCATAACCGTTGACCCTGAACTGGCTAATAAAATAACTTTTGTTGAAGGAAAGCTAGAAAATTTTGATGCTGTTATAGCAACAGGTAGTAATAATACCGCTCGCTATTTTGAATATTACTTCAAAAACAAGCCCTCAATAATAAGAAAAAGCAGGAATTCTATTGCTGTTTTGAATGGAAAAGAGACCAAAGATCAATTAAGCGCTTTAGGTGAAGATATATTCCGATATTTTGGTTTAGGTTGCCGTAATGTCTCTAAAATTTTTGTCCCAAAAGGGTATATTTTTGATATTTTTTTTGAAGCCATATTTGAGTATCAGGATGTTATTCATTATGAAAAATATGCTAACAATTATGATTACAACAAAGCCGTTTTCCTGATGAGTAATTTTAAATTATTGGACAATGGCTTTTTGACTATAAAAGAAGATAAAAGCCATGCCTCCCCTATTTCTAGTGTATTTTATGAATTTTATGACGATATCAATGACTTACAAATAAGATTACAATCTGAAAACGAGCAAATTCAGTGTATTGTAAGTAATAATCTGATAGAAAGCAGTATTGACTTTGGACAAACACAAAGACCCAAATTGTGGAATTATGCAGATAATATCGATACTATTTCATTTTTGCTAACAATATAGTCAAAAATTGTTTAATTTTTTCGAATTATTTAACGCTTTTTAAACTCCTATTACCGAAATTTGCACTTTAATTTTTTGGACTTAAACTACACCATGAAAAAACACAACTACAGCGCAGGACCTTGTATTTTACCACAAGAAGTTTTTGAAAAATCAGCGCAAGCTATTTTAAACTTCAACAATTCTGGTTTATCCATTTTAGAAATTTCACATAGAAGCAAAGATTTCGTTGCCGTTATGGATGAGGCAAGAGCTCTTGTTATTGAACTTTTAGGCCTAGAAGGAAAAGGATATCAAGCTTTATTTCTTGCTGGCGGAGCTAGTTTAGAATTTATTATGGCTCCTTATAACTTAATGAAAGAAGGTGGGAAATCTGCTTATCTTGATTCAGGAACATGGGCATCAGCAGCTATAAAAGAAGCAAAATTTTTTGGTGATACAGTTATTGTTGCTTCATCAAAAGAAGAAAATTACAATCATATTCCAAAAGGATACACTGTACCTTCAGATGCTGATTATTTCCATTGCACCAGTAACAATACTATTTTTGGCACACAGATGAAGGAATTCCCGTCACTTGATATGCCAATTGTATGTGATATGAGTTCTGATATATTTTCAAGAGAATTAGATTTTTCTAAATTTGATTTGATTTATGCAGGAGCTCAAAAAAATATGGGTCCAGCCGGAACTACTTTGGTTGTTGTGAAAGAAGAAATTTTAGGTAAAAATGGCAGAATAATCCCAAGTATGTTGGATTATACTAAACATATCAAAGCAGAAAGTATGTATAATACTCCACCTGTTTTCCCTGTTTACGCATCATTATTGACTTTACAATGGCTAAAAAACCTTGGAGGTGTTGCTGCAATTGAAAAAATAAATAATGCTAAAGCTGCATTACTTTATGGAGAAATTGACAGAAATACATTATTCAAAGGGGCTGCAGCTGTTGAAGATCGTTCTAACATGAATGCTACTTTCTTATTGAATGATGCTGCTCATGCAGAAACATTTGATGCCATGTGGAAAGCTGCGGGAATATCTGGATTACCTGGACACCGTTCAGTAGGCGGTTACAGAGCTTCTATGTACAATGCACTTCCATTAGAAAGTGTTCAAGTATTGGTGGATGTAATGAAAGAATTGGAAGCTAAAGTTTAGTTTTCAGTCGCAGTTTTCAGTTTCACAAAAAATACCAATTGAATTCTGGATACCTAGCCCCGATTGAAATGGAAATCCTTTTATGTTTTTTCTTTAAAAACATAAAAGATTGCAATGGAAAGCGGGAAATAGCTCCAGAAAAATAAAATAATAAATTAAATATGAGGGTGAGATTTACTTCGTTCCTCGCAATGACATAAAAAATGAAAGTATTAGCCAATGACGGAATTTCTAAAAGTGGAATTCTAGCTTTAGAAAAAGGTGGATTTGAAGTTATAACTACAAAAGTAGCGCAAGAACAAGTGGCTAACTTTGTAAATGAAAACAATGTAAGCGTTGTTTTGGTGCGTAGTGCTACCAAAGTTCGTAAAGATATTATTGATGCTTGTCCAGGATTAAAAATTATTGGTCGTGGTGGTGTAGGTATGGATAACATTGATGTGGACTATGCTAAAAGCAAAGGAATTCACGTAATCAATACTCCTGCTTCTTCATCAGAATCAGTTGCAGAATTGGTTTTTGCACATTTATTCTCTGGTGTACGTTTTTTACATGATTCTAACAGAAATATGCCTCTTGAGGGAGATACAAACTTTGAAGGTTTGAAAAAAGCATATGCTAACGGAATCGAATTAAGAGGAAAAACTCTTGGTGTAGTAGGAATTGGACGTATTGGTCAAGCTACTGCTAAAATGGCATTAGGTTTAGGTATGAAAGTGATTGCTGCTGATATGTTTATCCCACAAGTTGACGTTAAAGTTGAATTTTTTGACGGTCAATCTATCACAACAACTATCGTTTCTCAATCATTGGAATCTTTATTGAAAGAAGCTGATTTCATAACATTACACGTTCCTGCTCAAGATGGTTACATCATTGGAGAGAAAGAATTGGCTATTATGAAAGATGGCGTAGGTATTGTAAACTGTGCTCGTGGTGGAGTTATTGATGAAGTTGCATTAGTAAAAGCATTAGACAGCGGAAAAGTATTATTCGCTGGATTGGATGTTTTTGAAAACGAACCAACTCCTGAAATGACTATTTTGATGAATCATAAAATCTCAATGACTCCTCATATTGGAGCTGCAACAGGAGAAGCACAAGATAGAATTGGTACTGAATTAGCTTCACAAATTATCAGCATATTAGGCTAGTATTTTGCATTAAATAATAAAAAAGGGATACATTAAACATTGTTTAATGTATCCCTTTTTTATTATATTTAGTTCCAATGTAACTGAGTGAAAATTAAATTTTTAAAATAAAAACTATACCGAATTATTTTATTTTTGTAACTTTATAATTCATTCTTCTATCATGAAAAATAGTTTTTACATCCTACTATTAATTTTTTGTTTTATCATAGGTTGTACTACTTCTAAACCTCTACTCTCAGGCAAAGGAGAATCCACTATAAAACAAAGTGATACGGTAAGAATTGCCAATGATGAACTCCAATATGAAGTCATAATAATTGACCCAGGTTTTAGCACTTGGCTTAATTCAAGAGCTTATCCTAGAGGGTTTCACTCCCAAACCTACTTAGAGAATAAAAATCAATTCTACGTTAGCGAGTGGAATAACCGTGTCTTACAACCACAACGTTATGACACTAATCTTTATGAAATGACAATCAACTATGATTCTAACATTGACTATGGTTATGAAGTAAATTATTTGATTTATAATTACTTTATTTATTTTCAAAATACCTACAAACAAAAACTCTTTGGTACTGTTCCCTTACGATAATGTCACTATATTTGTAATCATTATAAATAAAGATGGGTGATTTAAAAAAACGTTGGGGAATTGAAACCAATTTCCAACTCACAATTATATTTATTGTTTTTGCAATTACTGGTTCGGCTTCAGCCTGGCTATCAAAGCCATTTTGTTTTTGGCTGGGGATTACAAAATCGGACTTAGGTTATTGGTTCACTCCTGTTAGACTATTATTGATTTTTCCAATATACCAGGTACTTTTAGTCTCAATCGGATTTGTTTTCGGACAATTCAAATTCTTTTGGGCATTCGAAAAAAAGATGCTAAAACGAATGGGATTCGGATTTGTTTTTAAAGAATAAAAAAACGCCTCAATTATGAAGCGTTTTTGTTTTTTATCCAATAATTATAAATCCAAGTCAACGTAAATGTGGGAATAAAATCCGAAAATGGCAAGATTTCTTCCAGAAAAGTAACTACTCCACCCACTTTTCCAACCGTTCCTTTATACATTGTTGTCATTAAATAACCGGCAATTGGCGCCCAAACCACATCAGAGAATTCTCCAACTAAAGGAACAGTAAACGATAACATCCCTATTGCATCAAATAACAAACCCAGAAAAAGATTTCTATTTTTATTACCCGTTTCTCCAACTTGTGTTTTTCTTATCATTCTGTTTTAGAATTGTTTATTGCAAAACACACAAATCTAATGCCAATTAATTTTTGATCTTGTCTTTGAAAATCTTTTTCAATTTTTCTACTTTTGGCGTAATTACATAACTGCAATATCCTTGCAATTTATTTTGATTGTAATAATTTTGATGATAATCCTCGGCTTCATAAAATAATGTAGCTGGTGAAACTACGGTAACAATTGGTTCCCCAAACGTATTTTCGCTAGTCATTAAAGCAATATATGCTTCGGCTAAATCTTTCTGATTTATATTATTATAGAAAATTTCGCTTCGGTATTGTGTCCCAATATCATTTCCTTGACGGTTCAAAGTAGTAGGATCATGTGTTGCAAAAAATATTTCCAACAATTCGCCAAAACTTATTTTACTGGGATCAAAAGTAATTTGAATCGCCTCAGCGTGACCGGTATCGCCATTGCAAATGTCTTTATATGTTGGATTAATTGTTTCTCCGCCTATATATCCCGAAACCACTGTTTTCACCCCATTCAATTCTAAAAAAACTGCTTCGGTACACCAAAAACAACCACCGGCAAAAGTAGCAACTTCCATTCCTTGTTCCATTTCCATTTATTAGTTTATTTCGTTTACAAAAAAAATTGATTTTAGATTATTATAGCCAATAATCTAAACCCAAATTTAATCTAATAATAGGAAGTGATTAATCCTTATTAACTAAAGTTTATAATTTGTGAAGGAAAATATATTGTGAACCATTTAATAATCATTAAAATCTTTGTTTCTTTGTGAAAATAGTTTCAAAATGATACAAGTCAAAAATCTACATAAATATTACAATCAACTACATGTGTTGAAAGGAGTTGATTTACATATTCAAAAAGGGGAAATTGTCTCTATCGTTGGGGCTTCGGGCGCAGGTAAAACAACACTTTTGCAAATTCTTGGAACTTTAGACAAACCTACAGTTGAAAACGGAATCGAATTACGCATTAATGACGAAGATATTCTGACTATGAACGACAAAAATCTGTCCAAATTCAGAAATTTAAATTTAGGTTTTATATTCCAATTTCATCAATTATTACCTGAATTTACGGCGTTGGAAAATGTTTGCATTCCCGCTTTTATTGCCAATAAATCCAAAGTAGAAACAGAAATAGAAGCCGAAAAACTCCTAACCTACCTTGGTCTTTCGCACCGTATGAATCACAAACCTAATGAACTTTCCGGTGGGGAACAGCAACGTGTGGCTGTTGCAAGAGCTTTAATCAACAAACCCGCAATCATTTTTGCCGATGAGCCTTCGGGAAATCTTGACACAGCATCTGCCGAAAACCTGCACCAATTATTTTTTAAATTACGTGATGAATTGGGACAAACTTTCGTGATTGTAACGCATAATGAAGAGCTAGCAAATATGGCCGATAGAAAATTAGTAATGATAGATGGACAAATTAGTAATTAGGAGCTATTTCCAGCTATACGTTGCAATCTTTCTAGTCCTGAACTTGTTCAGGATCCTGAACAAGTTCAGGACTAGAAAGGATTTCCACTGCTATCTGGGCTAAGCTAATTTATTCTAATCTGTAATTAATTTTAAATCCGTGTATTTTCTTTAAAATCCGTCTCATCCGCGTTTCAATTATGAATTTCTCCGAACTCAAATCCTTCCTAGACGAAAAAGTTGTACAGTACAACACGCTTGACTTCATAGAAAGTGATCCAGTCCAAATTCCGCACTTATTTTCACAAAAAGAAGATATTGAAATCGCTGGTTTTCTAAGCGCAACAATTGCTTGGGGAAATCGCAAAATGATTATCAAAAATTCTCATAAAATGATGAATTTAATGGGGAATGCTCCTTATGATTTTGTTATGTCACATTCCGAAAATGATTTGGAACGACTAGAAACTTTTGTTCATAGAACTTTCAACGGACAGGATTTTGCCAGTTTTATCAGAAGCTTAAAAAATATTTATCAAAACCACAATGGCTTAGAATCCGTATATGCTAAAAACCAAGAATTAGCAACTATGCAAAAAAGTATCTCGGAATTCAAAAAGACATTCTTCGAAATTCCACATCAGTATAGAACCCAAAAACACATTTCAGATCCCTTGAATAATTCGGCAGCAAAACGAATCAACATGTTTCTCCGATGGATGGTGCGTCAAGACAACAAAGGAGTTGATTTAGGAATCTGGAAAAGTATTTCCCCTGCTTCTTTATCTTGTCCTTTGGATGTGCATTCCGGTAATGTAGCCCGAAAATTAGGATTGCTTAGCCGAAAACAAAACGACGGAAAAGCATTAGCTGAATTAGATCTAAAACTCCGGGAATTCGATGCAAATGATCCAGTGAAATATGACTTTGCATTATTCGGATTGGGTGTTTTCGAAGGATTTTAATTTTTACTACAACGTTTACTAATCGAAAATCGACAACTCCAATTTTCTTGAAACATTGAAATTAATCAAAATACTATTTTAATTATTACAACACCTCTTTTTATAAACAATTTAAGGTATATTTAGTAATTTTTATTTTAAAAATTTCGTAGTATTTAACTTATATTTAATTACTTTTATGCTCTTTATCTGTTTTATATGCACTTTATCGAATATTTTGAAAAAAAATTGCATTATATTTGGTTAATAGAATTACTAATAAATTAGATTTAAAAAAACTCAAAATTTAGAATTAAAAAAGTGACAACTAGATAAAAAATTTAAATTTTGAATAAATCGATTTAATTTACAAGAAAGTAAAGAGTAGAAATTATTGAAGCTATTAACAAATAATTTTATGATATTTTAAATGTGAATTATTAACCTAATTCAAAACACTCAACAAATGAATAAAACTAAAAAAATTGTTCTAGCCGAAGATAATTCAGTTCTCTCATTATTACTAAAATTCAGATTAGAAAAAGAAGGTTATAAACTTCTTATAGCTATTGACGGAAAGCAAGCAATAGAATTAATAGAAGAGCACAATCCGGAATTAATTTTAACCGATATTATGATGCCTTTTGTCAGCGGATTAGAAGTAATCAGTCATGTAAGAAACAAATTAAATGTACCTACTCCTATTGTCGTTTTTTCCTCAGCTGGACAGGAAGAAATAGTGCTTAAAGCATTTGACTTGGGAGCTACTGATTTTATGAGTAAGCCTTTTAGTCCCCATGAATTAGTAATCAGGATAAAACGATTGCTCATTTAATATTTCGAACAAATAACTTAAAGCATCTAGTTATGAACGGGAACCTTTACCTTTTAGAATTTTTAAAACATTTTCCACCAATAATCAAATTGGCCTGGAGCTTAAGCTGTATTTTCTCAATAATTATTGCAATGCTAATAATGTATCTGATCTATTTAAGAAACAACTTAAGGGAGAATGAAATGATTAAGGCTAAATATCAAGAGGATTATGAATCTTATCTTGTTACCTATTTATATTCTGGAAATGAAGATGGAAGCTTTAGTTCAGAACAACAATTAATTATCAATGAATTAAAAAAATGTGTAGCTGATCCTTTTAAAAGGAAAATTATTATTTCAACATTATTAAAATTAAGAAATGAGATTTCTGGTGAAATAGCTGAATCTATTGACAAACTCTATATTAAACTGGGGCTTTTACGGTACTCGTTAGCCAAATTAAGAAGTAAAAAATGGGATATCATCGCTATCGGAATTAGAGAGCTTACACAATTTAAAATAAAGGGAGTTCATAAAATAATAATCAATAACATTAACCATCCTAAGAGAGAAGTTCGTAAGGAAATGCAATTATACCTTGTCCATTTATATGCATTCAAAGGGCTTGAATTTTTGAATATTTTAGAAACATCCTTATCTGAATGGGATCAGATTCAATTGTTAGAAATCCTTCAACTTTACAATGACCCACAAATTGTAGATATTAGGCCATGGTTGAAATCTTCAAATGATTCTGTAGTCATTTTTACTTTAAAACTTACTAAAGTCTACAATCAATTTGAAGCAAAAGAAGAACTTATTAAACTGTTAAATCATAACAGTGAAGACGTAAGAGTTAATGTAATTTCTGCATTAAGCCATCTGAATATTGTTGAAGCTAAAAACATTTTGAAAGACAATTTTAATGAGCGCAGTCATGAAGAACAAATCGCTTTTTTAAAAATGATGGAAAATGTGTATGAGAATAGCGATAAGCCTTTCTTATTGGAACATATACATCACAAAAATTTTGAAATTAAGTTGTTAATAATGGAGATATTGAAAAATATTAATTTTGAAGAATATACTTTATACGAGATTGAACTAAAAAAAATGCTAACAGCCTAAACCAATTGACTATGGATTCAAGCACCGTACAAATTATAATGTCAATCATTCCTTATTTCTTTTTTATTTTTTCTGCAATTGCAATTGGATCTTATGTCATATTAGCAGTAATTTCGGCTATCGAAACAATTGAGTATGTAAAGAAAAATAGCTTTGTTAATTATAAGGAAATATTATCTTCGACTTTTTCTCCTTCAATTTCCATTATTGCACCTGCATACAATGAAAGTTTAAACATTGTTGAAAATGTACGTTCCTTATTGTCGAGTCACTATGTAAATTATGATGTTATCATTGTAAATGATGGAAGTAAAGATGATAGTTTAAGCAAACTCATTGAAGCCTATGACTTAATTCAAATAAGCCATCATATCAATGAACAGATTAAAACAAAACCACTAAGAAAAGGCATTTATAAATCTATAAACCCTGCATTTGACAAATTAACTGTAATTGACAAAGAAAACGGAGGAAAAGCTGATGCTCTAAATATGGGACTTAATATAAGTAAAAACAAATATGTTGCCTGTATAGATGTGGATTGTTTATTGCTGGAAGATGCGCTTCAAAAAATGATTAAGCCCTTTCTGGAAACAACAGATGCCAAAGTAATTGCAGCCGGTGGAGTAATCAGAATAGCCAATTCATGCACCGTTAAGGATGGTAAATTACTCGATATAAACTTTCCTAAAACTTGGCTGGAACAAGGTCAAATTTTAGAATATTTGAGAGCCTTTTTATTAGGAAGAATGGCATGGAGCAGACTAAACGGCCTGTTAGTGATTTCGGGTGCGTTTGGTTTATTTGATAAAAAAATAGCCATTAAAGTGGGCGGTTACGATACAAATACCGTAGGGGAAGATATGGAAATTATTGTGCGAATGAGAAGGTACATGGAAGAGGAGAAACAAAAATATAAAGTAGCTTATATTCCTGACCCACTATGCTGGACAGAAGCGCCAGACAGCTATAAAATATTTACATCCCAAAGAAACAGGTGGACTCGTGGAACTATCGAAACACTTAAAAAACACCGTAAAATAGGGTTTAATCCAAAATATAAATCCTTGGGAATTATCAGTTATCCATATTGGTTTTTTTTCGAAAGAATGGCTCCAATTATAGAAGTAGCCGGTATCCTTTATTTTGGAATTCTTATTGCATTAAATCATGTAAGATGGGATTATTCATTAGTATTTATTATTTTCGCCTATTTATTTTCAGTCTTGTTTTCAATAGTTGCCATAATTACTGAAGAACTTACCTATCATCAATATAAAAAGAAAGGAACAGGTTTCAACCTATTGAAGATTGCTTTTTTAGAACCTTTTGTTAATCATCCAGTCATTTTGTATGCAGCAATTAGTGGAAATATTGATTATTATTTTAACAAAAAAAAGAAATGGGGAGCCATGACACGAAAAGGAATGACCAAAGCCTAATTCTATAAAACATTCAAATGAAAGAAAAATTCTCTTACTATAACAGTTTAGAATATATTTACGCCACAATTTCACTGATAATTATTTTTTGCCTGTTAAGCTTAATCGAATTATTCGAAGATTTTGATTTACAGTTATTTACCTATAAATTATTAAATGATTTTTTTACGGGACTACTAATAGGATTATTATTTTTTCCCCTTTATTTAGTATTAAAATACATTAAAAATCCTATAGGAATAATTGTTATCAAAGTATTATTCTCAATTATCACAATCATCCAACTTGGACTGATAGGATACAGCCTAACCACTCATATTAATCTTGGAGCAGATCTTTTAGGATATTCTTTGAGTGACATGTATACGACTGTAACAGCCTCTTTATCGCTATCATATCTGATGCTTTTACCGTTCATAATAGTACCAATTGTTTTTCTGGGATTGATTTGGTTATTCAATTCATTTGGACATAAAATCAATACTAAAATTTTACTTTTCGTTTTATTTGTTTTTGGAAGTTTAACTTTTGTAATTGCCAGTACAAACAAAACTACTTCTCAAAACAAATTAAATTTCTTATTGAGTGACATCATAAGAACCGAAAATGATAAAGCTTTGGCCTCTGAAGGTAATCTCACTTTCAAAAAAGAATTTCCTCTGGAAAAAAAATCAGAAAGCACAAAAGATGTATTGGGTCCGTTTTTCAATATACAAAAAGAAAAACCAAATGTTGTTTTTATTATTATGGAAGGCCTTGGAAGCGATTTTACCGATGATGGTGAATACAAAGGGTTTACTCCTTACTTAGACTCGTTGGCTACAAAATCGCTTTATTGGGAAAATTTCGTGAGTAATGCTGGACGAACATTTGGCGCGTTACCCTCTTTAATTGGTTCATTGCCTTTTGGAGAAAATGGATTTATGGAATTGAATCCAATCCCTAAACACAATTCATTAATCAGTATTCTAAAATCGAACGGCTATACTACCGCTTATTATTCTGGAGATGAATCAACATTTGATAAAAAAAGTAATTTCTTAGAATATAACGGTATTGATAAAATCATTGATGTCAATAAATTCGGCCCTGGATATATTAAGACAAAAGAAAATTCAGGCGGATTCTCCTGGGGTTATCCCGATGCTGAAATATACCGCAAAACATTAGCTGAATTAAAAGATAAAAAGGAACCTCGATTGGATATCATAATGACACTTACCAATCACGAACCTTTTGATTTTCCTTCTAAAAAAGTGTATTTAGAAAAGGTCGAACGTATTTTAAATACCAAATCTTATTTTGAAAAAAACAAGATGAGTGAATATAAAGACATATTTGCCTGTCTTCTTTACACTGATAATTCCATCCAAAGCTTTATGAAAGCTTATTCTAAAAGACCCGACTATGATAATACTATTTTTATAATCACTGGAGACCACAGGCTAATTCCAGTTCCCCAAAAAGACAATTTATCCCGTTTTCATGTCCCTCTTTACATTTACAGCCCTATGTTGAAGAAAACCGCAAAATTTAAATCCATTTCTTCACATACCGATGTAACGCCAAGTTTAGTATCCTTTTTAACGAATAATTACAAATTCAATAAGTTGGAAAAAACGACTTGGATAGGTCAAGGTTTGGATACCGTTAGAGAATTTAGAAATATCCATGACATTCCGTTAATGAGATACAAAGGCAGTATTAATGATTATATTTATAAGGACTATTTTTATTCCGATGGCAGTCTTTTTAAAATTGATAAAAATTTCAATCTTAGTGAAGCAGACAACGAAATGATGGAAACGATAACCGGTTCTTTTAATGATTATAAAAAATTAAATGCTTACGTAACCTCAAAAAATAAAATTACCAATACCGCCACCAGCTTTAAAAAACCTACTTATGCATTTACAGCTGAGCAACTTTCGACAATCAAAAAATTAACAAAAGGATTAAATCCTGATCAGATTTTCTTTCTGGCCAGAGATTTAGCATTCAAAAAAGAACGTGAAAAAGCGAGATTATTATGTAATTATATATTGAATGAGCTTCCTAATTATGGAGACGTAAGGACTTTAAAAGGCAGAACATTAGCTTGGGATGGTGATTATAAAAATGCAGAAATTGAATTATTGGAAGTCATAAACAGGACTCCGTTTTACGGTGATTCATATTTAGCACTAATGGATGTATATTGGTGGTCAGGCCAAAATAAAAAAGCAATTGAAATTGGTGAAAAAGGATTAGCAAATCAAATTAATGATGCCGAATTAGGCTATAAATTGGCTCAAGCCTATGAAAGGATGAAAAATAAAAATCAGGCAAATAAAACTATTGACAGTCTTTTAAAAATACATCCTGAGAATAACAATTACGTAACTTTTAAAAAATCCTTAAAAAAATGATTTCAAAAACAGTCATAAAACTCCTTTGTTTTTTAACATTTTTACTTGCCTTTGAAATGTCAGGTCAAGAGAAGAAATACAATGGAGATCCAGATGCCTCCTTTGAGATAGCGCGTAATCTAGCTTTTAATAAACAACGCAAACAAGCGCAGGACACTTTGATTTCTATACTAACTAAGTATCCAGATTATCACGAAATTCGTTCTTTTTTAGCAACAACCTATTCTTGGGATGGCGACTATAAAAAAGCCCGAAAAGAGTTTGCTTATGTTTTAGAAAGAGATACTAAAAACAAGAGTACTTGGATAGCAGCAATAAAAAATGAGTCTTGGGCAAATATGTCATTTGCAGCTTTAGAAATGACAAATGAAGCTTTGAAAAATTTTCCTGACGATGCTGAACTATTGTATTTAAAGGCAAGTGCCCAAGAAAGCACATACAATCCAATAGAAGCATTAAATACTGTTCAATTTATATTAGATAAAAATCCAGAGGATAAAAAAGCTAGTGATTATAAAGTAAGTTTAAATAAAATACTCAGTCAAAATTCTATTGGAATTAATTCAACTGTTGATTTATATTCGGATGTATTTGATCCAATGCAATATCATACTCTTAAATATGGCCGCCAAACAAAATACGGAAGTATAATAGCGAAAGTAAATTTCAATAGAAGATTCAAGGAAAATGGGTTACAGTATGAAGTCGATTTATACCCAAAAATTTCAAAAGGATTTTATGCCTATGTTAATGTTGGTTTGTCAAATTCATTTCTGTTTCCAGATGTTAGATTTGGTGCAGAACTATACAAATCTTTACCTAAAAGTTTTGAAGTTTCCTTAGGATTCCGAACTTTAATGTACAGCACCTCCACAACTATATATACCGGCTCTGTAGGTTGGTATTATGGAAATAGCTATTGGTCATTTCGTCCTTATATAACGCCTGGTGGCGCCGGAACCAGCAGCTCTGGAACCATCGCATATCGCAAATACCGTAGTGATGCCGACAATTATTTAGGGCTTTCATTAGGAATTGGTTTTTCCCCTGAAACAAATCAGTTTATTTTTAATGAAAATGAAGCCTCAATCATAAATTTAAAGTCTCAAAAAATTAATTTGGGATATTATTTTTCTTCGTCAAACAAACAAAATGCTTGGGGAACTCAATTTGCAGTTACGCATCAAGAAATAATATTTGACCCAGGCAAATACTTTTGGATCTATTCCCTTAATTTATCGTGGGAAATAAGATTCAAATAGGGGGTAGATTATTGAAGTTTAGCATCAAAACTTAACATTCCTCTCAAAAAGACTATCTTTGCACAAAATTTAAGCAAATGAGTACTTTCGAACAATTCAATCTCCCTAAATCTGTACAAAAAGCAATAGATGATTTAGGATTTACATCTCCAACTCCCATCCAGGAAAAAACTTTTTCTGTGATAATGTCTGGAAGAGATATGATGGGAATTGCGCAAACCGGTACCGGTAAAACATTTGCATACCTATTGCCTTTATTAAAACTATATAAATTTACTCCGGGACACACCCCTAAAATAGTGATTCTGGTTCCTACACGTGAGCTTGTAGTACAAGTAGTGGAAGAAGTAGAAAAACTGACAAAATACATGTCGGTTCGTACCGTTGGTATTTTTGGAGGTGTCAACATTAATACTCAAAAAACAACCGTTTATCAAGGTTGTGACATACTCGTGGGAACTCCGGGAAGAATCATGGATTTAACATTAGATAATGTGATTCGTTTTGAAGAAATGCAAAAACTGGTTATTGATGAGTTTGACGAAATGCTTAATTTAGGTTTCCGAACGCAATTGACAGCTATTTTGGCTATGATGCCTAAAAAACGTCAAAACATACTTTTTTCGGCAACGATGACGGATGAAGTAGATGCCATTTTAAATGACTATTTTGATTATCCAGAGGAAGTTACGCTTTCGGCATCAGGAACACCATTGGAAAACATCAAACAAATTACCTATAAAGTTCCCAATTTTAACACCAAAATAAACCTTCTAAAACACTTGTTGGAAACCAACGAAGACATGAGTCGTGTTTTGGTTTTTGTGAATAATAAGAAGATTTCAGATATGGTTCACGAACGAATCGAAGAAGATTTTGAAGGACAGTTTGGGGTAATTCACTCGAATAAATCTCAAAATTATCGTTTGAGTACAATGGCTTCTTTCCAAGAAGGAAATTTACGTGGTTTGATTACCACAGATATTATGGCAAGAGGTTTGGATATTTCTAATATCACCCATGTTATCAACTTTGAAATGCCCGAAATGCCTGAATTGTATATGCACAGAATTGGTAGAACCGGTCGTGCCGATGCAACAGGAACAGCGATAAGTCTTATTGCTCCTCGCGAAGAAGAATCTAAAGTGGAAGTGGAAGTGTTGATGAATATGGAATTAGATATTGAACCTTTCCCAGAAACAGTTGAAGTGTCATCAAAATTAATCGAACCTGAAAAAGACAGACAACCGATTAAGTTTATGATGAAAAAACAGAAGCTTGAAGGTGATGGGGCTTTTCAAGAGAAAAGTAAAAAGAATAAGAAAGTCAATTTAGGTGGGCCAGGTGTAACCAAGAAAAAAACACATGGTTCTGTAAACAGAAATATGCTAAAAACCAGAGATAAAAAAAGAAAAGATAAGAACAAATAGTGATCATCATTCAGTTTTTAGTGTTCAATTTCTAAATCCTGATTTTTTTTTCTGACCATCAGGGATAAAAGATAAAAACAAGAATAAATAGTACAAAAAGGGTTGGAAATGGAAATCATTTTTCAACCCTTTTTTTTCGTGAGTTTTATTCAATTTTCAAGTTTAATTCTTTGTAAAAACCAAACAAACCGGAGAACACAAAGCAATTCTTTTTCCAGTATCAGTAAGTGCTCCCGTAGTTATATTCCTTTTAAAAACAACAACATCATTAGAATACTGATGTGCTACCAGAAGAAATTTTCCAGTTGGATCAATCGCAAAATTCCTAGGTCCTTTTCCCAAAGTACTCCTTTGTCCTTTCGACAGTAATTTTCCATTTTTTTGAATTTTAAAAATGGAAATAGAATTTGCCTCACCTCTATTAGTAGCATATAAAAATTTTCCATCAGGCGAAATGTGAATGTCTGCAGAACTGAAAGTTCCCTTAAAATCTTTAGGTAAAATGGTAGTTTCTTCTATTTTTTTTAATATTCCGTTTGAATAACTAAAAACAGTCAATGCTCCATCTAATTCCTGCAATAAATAAACAAATTTCCCGTCATTACTAAACGTTAAATGTCTTGGTCCACTTCCAGATTTCACAGAAATACTGTCTTTAATATTCAAAATTTCATTCGTTGCATTTGGATTGTATTGGTACGAATATACTTTGTCATTCCCTAAATCATTAGATAAAATGAACTTTCTATCCGGAGAAAAATGAACCATGTGAACGTGAGGTCTCTCTTGTCTCTGTACATTAATTCCTTTTCCAAAGTGTTGCACTACCTGTTTTGCTTCAGAAATACTTCCATCGTTATTTTTACCAAAAACAGAAATATTACCACCGGAATAATTGGCCACAATTACATTTTTATCATCATTAATAATATAACAAGGATCAGCTCCTATGGAGCTTCGTTTATTAATTAAGCTTAATTTTCCAGTTGAAGCATTAAAACCAAAAGAACTTACCGTACTTTCAGCTCCATTTTCATTTACTGAATAAACATAATTATTGTTTTTAGAAACAGTCAAATAACTTGGGTTTACTACATTATCAGTAGTGTTTTTAAGATTAAAACCTCCAGTATCTGAATCAAAATCATAGGTATAAATTCCTTTACTTTCACAGCTGTTGGTATAAGTTCCAATTAGCAAATTGAATTTGTTTTTTTGTGCTTGCACACTTGTTAAACTGAAAACTAAAAGAAGAACAACATATGAATTTTTCATGTTTTTAAATTTTATTGAAAAGCTAAAATACATAAATATTTTAGAATCAATGGCAATTGTTTGTTCCTTTGAAAAATTATACCAACTTCAAACAAAACTGTCAACTAATTTGTATTTTTGACTACTAAATTCAATGAACTCCATTGAAAATAAAATCCCGTGAAGTAAACTTGAAATAAAAATGCATTTTAAACATCCCGAAATTACATACTTTCTTTTCTTATTGATTGTACCAATTTTGGTTCATTTATTTCAGTTACGCCGTTTCAAAAAAGAATATTTCACTAATGTTCGTTTCTTAAAAGCACTTTCGACACAAACCAGAAAAAGCTCCAAAATCAAAAAATGGTTGCTTCTCGCCTGTCGTTTATTGTTACTCGCTTGTATTATTATAGCATTTGCGCAACCTTTTTTCGATTCAAAAGACAGTAAAAACCCCACTAATGAATTGTATATTATTTTGGATAATTCTTTTAGCATGCAAGCCAAAGGCAAAAAAGGCGAATTACTAAAACGAGCCGTCCAGGAATTACTGGAAGAAACTCCGGAAAAAATAAATTTTTCTTTGCTTACCAATTCAGAGAATTATTGGAACACGGATATAAAGTCGGTTAGAAGTTCTTTACAAAACCTTAAATATAGTGCTGCGCCTTTTAAGTTGGACAATATAATGGCAAAAATAAAAGCGCATAAATCTACTTTTAAAAAAGACATTATCATCATCACGGATGCTGTAGGACTTGATGAGAAACAATTAAAAAATAGTAACGCAGCTGATTCTCCCCAATTCATAATCCCGAAAGCAGAACAAAAAAACAACGCTTCAATTGACAGTGTTTATATCAATAAAACACAAGATAATTTTTATGAAATTAGTGTCCAATTATCTGATTATGGCGAAGAATTCAATCCAATTCCTATTTCTTTATATAATGACAACAAACTTATTGCAAAGACGATAGTAACTTTAAATTCAAAGAAAAAAAGTATCAATTTTACAATTCCAAAACAAGCTTTTCATGGTTATGTTTCTATTATTGACAATGGTTTGAGTTATGATAACACTTTGTTTTTCAGCATTTCAAAAACGAAGAAAACGAATGTAATCAGCATTGGTGAACCAGAAAAAAGCAATTTTCTTTATCGAATTTATACGGCTGAAGAATTTAATTTTAATAATTATACTTTAGGGTCACTGGATTATAACAAACTGGAAGAGCAAAATACGATTGTTTTAAATGAATTGGATGAAATTCCCCAAGCGCTACAAACTACTTTAAACTCTTTTGTGGAAAAAGGCGGGAATTTAATTATGATTCCTTCGGCAGTGGCTTCGGTTGCTAATTTGAATCCTTTTTTGATGAATTTTGGAAATATCAAATTCAACTCTTTTGAAAATAAAGAAAAACTGATTACTAAAATCAATTTTAATCATCCTATATTCAATACTGTTTTCGAAAATAAAGTCACTAATTTTCAATATCCAAAAACAAAAAATTCGTTTGGCTTATCCAGCTCAAGTCCAGCTGCTTTATCCTATGAAGACCAAAGTATTTTTCTGACTTCGTTGGCAAATTCGGCTGCAGCAGTTTTTATTTTCTCCGCACCAATTAATACACTAAATTCAAATTTCCAACAATCGCCATTGATTGTCCCTACATTTTATAAAATGGCAATGAACAATCAAAACAATGTCATAAGTGCTTTGATCATAGGAAATAACAATCCCCATTTCACAGACGCTTCATTAAATAAAGATGATATTTTAACCGTTAAAGGTGCAGATGAACAATTTATTCCTATTCAACAAATTTTGAATAATAAAGTGAAAATGATTTTCAATGATTATCCGGAACAAGCTGGAAATTATAGTATTTACAATAAAAAAACATGGTTAGAAAACATCAGTTTTAATTACAACAGAACCGAAAGCAATTTGGCTGCAGCCAATGAAAATATAGTCTCAAATTATAAAACAGCCGAATCTATAACATCATTTTTTGACACTTTACAAACTGACAGAACTGATAATCAAATTTGGAAATGGTTTGTTATCTTTGCACTGTTATTTCTACTAACCGAAATGGCAATTATACGGTTCGTGAAGTAAAGTCGAATTTCAAATAATTAAACAATCATTATGAATATAATCATCAGAGAAGCAAAAATTATCGATTCGAAAAGTCCTTTTCATAACAAGACAGTAGATATTTTAATTGTTGATGGTTTTATAAAAAAAATTGGCAAATCGCTTCCCAATTTAGAAAAAGCAGACGAAGTAAAACTCGATAATTTGCATGTATCACAAGGCTGGTTTGACAGTAGCGTTTCCCTTGGAGAACCTGGTTTTGAAGACAGAGAAACCATTTCAAACGGGCTTGATGTAGCTGCCAAAAGCGGTTTTACAGCAATTGCATTACAACCCAACTCCTTCCCTATTATTGACAATCAATCCCAAGTGAATTTTGTGGTAAATAAAGCTCATGGATTTGCAACTCAACTTTTCCCGATTGGCGCTTTGACAAAACAAAGTGAAGGAAAAGATATGGCTGAATTGTATGATATGAAAAAAGCGGGCGCAATTGCTTTTGGAGATTACGGTAAAAGTTTGAACAATGCTAATTTGCTAAAAATAGCCTTACAATACGTCCAGGATTTTGACGGATTGGTTATTGCATTTGCTCAAGATGAAAACATAAAAGGAAACGGAGTAGCTAATGAAGGGATTGTTTCTACTCGATTAGGTTTGAAAGGAATTCCAAATCTTGCCGAAGAATTACAAATCGCACGAAATTTATTTCTGTTAGAATATACCGGAGGAAAATTACACATTCCAACTATTTCGACTAAAAAATCAGTTCAGTTAATCAAAGAGGCTAAAGCCAATGGATTAAATGTAACCTGTAGTGTAGCAGTCCATAATTTAGTTTTAACAGATGAAAAACTAGAAGAATTCGATACAAGATTTAAAGTTTCTCCACCATTGAGAACAGAAACAGATAGAAAAGCGCTATTGAAAGGAATAAAAGATGGAACGATTGATATGATTACTTCCGACCATAATCCAATTGACATTGAACATAAAAAAATGGAGTTTGATACGTCCAAAAATGGAACAATCGGCTTAGAAAGTACTTTTGGTACTTTGATGACGGTACTACCATTAGAAACTGTAATAGAGAAATTAACATCTGGAAAATCTAGGTTTGGTATCGATATACAAACCATTAATGAAGGCTCAAAAGCTAACATTACCCTATTCAACCCAGAACCAAAAAGCATTTTTACGAAATCGTCCATTTTATCGAAATCGAAAAATTCCGCTTTTCTGGGAACAGAAATCAAAGGAAAAGTTCACGGGATTCTGAATCAAGGACAACTAATTTTAGTATAAATAAAAAATCTTCCAGAGACCCAAAGTGAGAAAAAATAAAAAATATGAATAACACTACAGAAGCAGGAAAAACTGCCGCAATTACAAGTTATATCTTAGGAATAGGTGTATTTATAGCGATGTCAATGAATTCTGAAGACAAAAATACTTTTGCTTCATTCCACATCCGACAGGGATTAGGACTCACTTTTACCTTTATATCATTAGGACTAATTATCAGCAATTTTGACAGCTTAATGATTTCTGCCCCTATGTGGATTTTTGTATTTGTTTTATGGTCCTATGGTATCACTAGTGCTATAAAAGGCGAAACAAAACCGGTTCCTTTATTAGGAACTTATTTTCAAAAATGGCTTAAAAACATATCATAACAAAATGAATTTATCTTTAGAATATAAAATACGAGAACCTAAAATAAAATTAGACAAAAACCCACTTTTACTTTTATTACATGGTTACGGTAGCAACGAGGAAGATTTATTTTCATTTGCGACCGAGCTTCCTGATGAATACTACATCATTTCAGCAAGAGCCCCTTATAATATGCAATATGGTGCGTATGCCTGGTACGCCATCAATTTTGATGCTGACGAAAACAAATTTTCAGATCATGAACAAGCCAAAATATCAAGAGATTTAATCGCTCAATTTATTGCCGAGTTAATTGAAACCTATCCAATTGATGCTAAAAAAGTGACTTTGGTTGGATTCAGTCAAGGTTCGATTTTAAGTTATGCAATAGCGTTATCTCATCCTGATAAAGTGCAAAGAGTCGTTGCGTTGAGCGGTTATGTAAGCGAACCTATTTTAGAAAAAAATTATCTGAGAAACGATTTTACAAAACTTAAAATATTCCATTCTCACGGAACTGCAGATCAAGTAATCCCTGTGGAATGGGCCCGAAAAACAAAACCATTTCTGGAGAAATTAGGCATTCATTCTACCTACAAAGAATATCCTGTAGGCCATGGTGTAGCACCACAAAATTTTTATGATTTCAAGAATTGGCTTCTTGAAAATTAGCATTCAGTTTTCAGTCGCATTGAGTATTCATTGCGACTGAAAACTAAAGCTTTATTTTTGATACAACAAAGATTGATTCACTTCAAAAGTAATACTGTCATCATTGTTGACAAAGTATTTCAATAACACTTCTCCCCAAATTTCGCCATCGCTAAAATCCGCAATAATCCAACGATGATTTAGAATCCTGATCTTATTGATTATAAATTTATTAGCTCCTATTTTATCCTGCCCTACGTAGGGATTTCCATTAGGATTTGAATTATAATCCAATAATTTCTCGGTTACAAAAGGAATTAATTTTTCATATTGAATGATCTTTCCTGAATTTGAAGATTCAAAATAATTTTGGGCATTTTCGTTTTTTTCCAAAGAAAAATAATTGGAGTCCGCTAATTTATTTTTAACCGAATTCAAACTATCTTTCAACTTTGTAGTTACCTTTTTATATCTATCTTGTTCAAAAGTTACTTCTTTACTCAAGAACATATAGGTGTAAACATTAAATAATAAAGCTAGGATAAAGGCGTAAAGCAATAATGATTTTTTCATTTTAGACTGATTAAATTGTAATTTCTAGATTATCATACGCAAGAAAAACATTCTCTGGAAGTCTTTTTTGCACTTCTTCATGAAACCCAAGAATATGGCTGATGTGAGTAATATAGGCTTTTTTAGGCTGAACCAAAGTTATAAAATCTAATGCTTCCTGCAAATTGAAATGCGCAATATGAGATTCTTCACGCAAAGCGTTTATCACCAATACTTCTAGATCTTTTAACTTTTCTATTTCGCTTTCTTCAATTGTTTTCACATCGGTCAAATAGGCAAAGTCATCTATTCTATACCCAAAAACCTGAAGTCCCGCATGCATCACATCTATAGGAATAGCCGTTTTATCACCAATAGAAAATGGCTGATTATTGATCACTTCAATCGTTGCGACACATGGTGCTCCCGGATATCTATTTACGGTTTCAAAAACATAATCGAAACGCTTTTGAAGATTGTCAATTACCCTTTGGTGCGCATAAATTGGAATCTCGCCTTGTTTAAAATTAAACGGGCGAATATCATCCAAACCGGCAGTATGATCTGAATGCTCATGAGTAAATAGGATTCCATCTACTTTTTGGCAATTAGAAGAAAGCATTTGTTGCCTGAAATCAGGTCCGCAATCGATTACGAATGAATGGTTTTCCCAAGAGATCCAAACCGAAACCCGAAGCCTTTTATCCTTAAAATCAGTGCTTTTGCATACTGGATGATTGCTTCCTATAATAGGAATTCCTTGTGATGTGCCTGTACCTAAAAAATATACCTTCAATGCTCTTAGATTTTTTTACAAAAATAGGGTTAATTATCTTTCATTAGAACCCTATTTAACTAACTTTGTAACATATTAGCCATATTTAAAATAAAATGGGTACTGAAATAAAATTAAAAGGTGACAAAGTCATCGAGCAAATTCCTTCCATAAAAGACAAAGCACTTCGTATCAACTTGAATGAAAATATCTACGGAACTTTCGCAGAGATTGGTGCTGGGCAAGAAACTGTAAGACATTTTTTTAGATCAGGTGGTTCTTCCGGTACTATTGCAAAAGCGATGTCTGCCTATGACAAAGATTTTAGTGATGCTGTGTATGGTACAGAAAAAGACGGACGCTACGTTACGGAAAGCAGACTAAAAAAAATGCTGTCTCATGAAGTCAACTTAATAGAGCAGCGTTTAAGCAGAGAAAAACATCCTAACAAAATGTTTTTTAGTTATGCCAATACTGTAGCCACTATTGATTTTGCCAAACAATTTAAAGGACATGGGTGGGTAGGAATCAGTTACCAAATTGAACCGGATGAGGATTATAATGAAATTATTATTCACATTCGTTTTAAGGAAACAGATGTACGATTACAACAAGAAACACTTGGTATTCTTGGTGTTAATTTAATCTATGGCGCGTACTATAAATACAATGACCCTAAGCGTTTGTTGCGTTATTTATATGATCACTTGGATAAAGATCAGTTAGAAATAGATACTATTAATTTCTCAGGACCGCGTTTTGCAGATGTAGACAATCGTTTGATGAGTTTACAGTTAGTAAAAAACGGAATGACTGATGCCGTTATGTTTAATCCTGATGGGAAAAACATCCTTCCTGCAGCAATATTATACAAAAAAAATATTCTTGCTTTTAGAGGAAGTTTTCGTCCGGTTACAAAAGTAAACATGGACATGTATGAGAAATCATTAAAAATGTTTCTGAACGAGAATAAAGTAGAAGTCGATAATACTCTTGTTGTTTTTGAAATTACCCTTTCGAATTTACGTTCAGATGGTGAAATTGACGAAAGAGATTTTATGGATCGAGCCGAATTACTTTGTTCATTAGGACAAACGGTAATGATTTCTAATTTCCAGGAATATTACAAAGTAGTGGAATATTTTGCCAATTATACTAAGGCCCGAATGGGATTAGCAATGGGAGTAAATAATTTGGTTGATATTTTTGACGAAAAATACTACCGCCATTTAAGTGGTGGGATTCTGGAAGCCTTCGGAAAATTATTTTACCGTGATATGAAAGTCTTTTTGTATCCAATGATTGGCGAAAATGGTGAAATTATCACTTCAGACAATTTGAAAGTACATCCTAGAATGAAAGAATTGTACAAATTCTTCAAATTCAATGGCAAAGTTGTTGATATTATAGATTATGATCCTAATATTCTGGAAGTATTCTCGCGTGAAGTACTCAACATGATAAGTCAAGGAAAACCAGGTTGGGAAACTATGCTTCCTTCCGGTATTGCTGAAATTATAAAAGAACATCACCTTTTTGGTTATGATCCAAGTAAATTATTAAAAGAAAGTAACTAGATTCAGTTAGCAAGGTCTCAGGTGTCAATCCTTAAATAGTATTGATAGTTTTAATAAGACAATAAAAGGAAATAAAAAAGGCACTAAGATTGAAATTTTAATCTTTAGTGCCTTTTTAATAAAATCTACCTACTGAAATCTGAAAATTCACTTCAGAATCTGAGCAGCATGTGCTTTGGTTTTTACATCAGAGATCACTTCATCTATAATTCCGTTTTCATCGATCACAAAAGTAGTTCTATGAATCCCATCATATTCTTTTCCCATAAACTTCTTCGGCCCCCAAACACCAAATGCCTCAATTACTGATTTATCTTCATCAGCCAATAATGGAAAAGGGAAATCATATTTTTCTTTGAACTTTGCTTGGGCTTTCTGCGGATCAGCACTTACACCCAGAAGCTCGTAATTATTAGCTTTGAAACGTTCAAAATTATCTCTCAAATCACAAGCCTCGGCAGTGCATCCAGGTGTATTAGCTTTTGGATAAAAGAAAACGACTAGTTTTTTTCCTTTATAATCAGTTAATTGATACCTTTTTCCGTCTTGATCCAGACCAGAAAAATCGGGTGCTTTATCTCCTTTTTTTAATGTTGTCATTATTTATATTTTTATTTGTTTGATTTGAATTTGAATTGCTATTGAGATTGTTTTTCTTTACAAATCAAATTTAATGAATAATGAATAAACAAGAACGTGTAACGTTTGTTATAAATACGTTAAAAGAATTATATCCTACGATTCCTATTCCGTTAGACCATAAGGATCCTTATACTTTATTGATTGCGGTTTTACTTTCGGCACAATGTACGGATGTCCGTGTGAATCAAATCACACCGTTGCTTTTTGCAAAAGCAGATAATCCGTATGATATGATAAAAATGTCAGTGGAAGAAATTAAGGAAATCATACGCCCTTGTGGCTTATCCCCCATGAAATCGAAAGGTATTCATGGCTTATCTCATATCTTAATTGACAAACATGGTGGAAAAGTACCGCAAAGTTTTGAATTTTTAGAAGAATTACCGGCAGTTGGACATAAAACGGCAAGTGTAGTAATGTCTCAAGCTTTTGGGGTTCCTGCTTTTCCTGTAGACACTCACATACACCGCTTAATGTACCGATGGAATTTGACAAATGGAAAAAATGTAGTTCAAACAGAAAAGGATGCCAAACGCATTTTTCCAGAGGAAATATGGAATGATTTGCACTTACAAATCATTTGGTATGGACGCCAATATTCGCCAGCGCGTGGTTGGGATTTGGATAAAGATATTATCACCAAAACGATTGGGAAAAAATCAGTCTTAGATGACTACTACCAAAAACAGAACTCCTCTAAATAGGAGATTCCACTAATCTTACTGTAAGATTAGTGGAATCCGGTTATTCAAGTACTAAAAAAATAGTACTTGATTTTTTTTCAATAAAATAACACCCTATATTTAAAAGGACTGTCTTAATTCGCTATAATTTCGAAACTTTTATCTTCTATTCTTATTATGCTTAACGCTTTTGAATAATTCAATAAAAAAGAAACGATTTCTTTCTCGGGCTTCATGCTCTTAGTAACTAATAATTTTTTGAAGTAAATTTTTGCCATATTGTAATAAATTTGTTTTTATATTACAACGGAGCAAATTTCAATTTATTGTTAATTAGTCAAAACAATTTGATGTTTATCAATAACTTTCCTCATATTCATTAACGCATAACGCATTCTACCCAAAGCAGTATTTATACTCACACCTGTCACCTCAGAAATTTCTTTAAAACTCATGTCCTGATACATTCTCATGACCAAAACTTCTTTTTGATCTATAGGAAGTTCTTCAATAAGTTTTTTTAAATCCATCTCGACTTGTTCTGATATTATTTTGTTTTCTATAGTAAGAGAGTCATCTGACATTATTGAAAAAATAGAAAATTCCTCTGTTTCTCTAAACATGGGCATTTTTTTAGTTTTTCGATAATGATCCACAATAAGATTATGAGAGATTCTCATTACCCATGGTAAGAACTTTCCTTCTTCATTATAAGAATTTGATTTTAAGGTTCTTATTACCTTAATAAAGGTATCTTGAAAAATATCATTCGAAATATCTCTATCGGAGATTTTAGAATATATAAAACCATAAATTTTTGATTCGTGTCTTTTGATCAATGATGCTAAGGCATCTTCATTACCTGCAACATAATCCTGAACCAATAATGCGTCTGGAAGTTGTGTACTAGCCATAGTTATACTTTTTAGTTTTTAATTAAAAGGGAGAATTTTCTCTAAAAAGTAGTTTTACACTATAGGCTAAGATTATTAGGGTTGTTTTTTAATGCTCAAATTTAGCGAATAATTATTTTAACAAACAAATTAAATTAAGAAAAATCAACATCTATAGAATATAGATCTTACAATTTAAATTTAAATTCGGCGTTAAAGAGATATAAATATACGCAATAACAAGACTAAAAAATATTTTTTTTAAAACTATTCTGCTTTAAGAAATAAAAAAACTATTTAACACGAAATTTAATAGCCATACAAAATTCCGAGAACCGTATTTATGATTTCATTCTATTAACAATGCTAAATTTGTGATTTGTTCAACCTCTTTTCTCCAATGAAAATTGATTACTTTTGTGAAAATTAATTATTTTTATGCAAGTTGACCTTTCCACATTAGATCCTAAGAAAAATATTATTATCAAAGGCGCACAAGTACATAATTTAAAAAATGTAGATGTTGCGATTCCTCGAAATAAATTAGTTGTTATCACTGGGCTTTCCGGATCAGGAAAATCAAGCCTGGCATTTGATACTTTATACGCCGAAGGACAACGCCGTTATGTAGAAAGTCTATCTTCCTATGCAAGACAATTTCTTGGTCGTTTGGATAAACCAAAAGTGGAATATATCAAAGGAATTGCTCCTGCAATTGCTATTGAACAAAAAGTAAACACTACGAATGCGCGTTCTACGGTAGGAACTTCAACTGAAATTTACGATTATATAAAATTATTATTTGCTCGAGTTGGAAGAACTTATTCTCCTATTTCAGGACGAGAAGTCAAAAAAAACACGGTCACCGATGTGGTAAGTGATGTGAAAAAATTTGACATTAATAGCAAATGGTTACTGCTGGCCCCTGTTCATCTGGAAGAAGGCCGAAAACTGGAAGACAAACTAAAAGTCCTTTTACAACAAGGTTTTGCCAGGATTCTGATTAATAATGAAATGGTCCGTTTAGATGAAATCGACCAACATTCTTTAGACAATAAAGACATAAAGCTCATCATCGATCGAATTGTTGTCAATCCCGAAACTTCGGGAGAAGAAGAATTCTACAATAGACTGGCGGATGCCGTTCAAACCGCTTTTTTTGAAGGGAAGGGAATTTGTTATTTACAGGAATTAAATTCGGATAAAACATTTTCTTATTCTAATAATTTCGAACTGGACGGTATTACTTTTTTGGAACCAAATGTACATTTATTCAGTTTCAACAATCCTTATGGTGCTTGTCCTGTATGTGAAGGTTACGGAAATATAATAGGAATTGATGCCGAATTAGTGGTTCCTAACACAACTTTATCCATATTTGAAAACGCGATTTTTCCTTGGCGAGGAGAAAGTATGAGTTGGTTTCGAGACCAATTAGTAAACAACGCTTACAAATTTGACTTTCCCATTCATAAACCTTTTTATCAATTATCCGAGGACCAAAAAGAATTGATTTGGAATGGAAATAACTACTTCCAAGGCCTGAATGATTTCTTTAAGGAATTAGAAGAAAAAAATTATAAGATTCAAAACCGTGTGATGCTTTCTCGTTATCGCGGTAAAACCAAATGCCATTCCTGTAAAGGAAAACGCTTGCGAATAGAAGCTTCTTATGTAAAAATTAATGGTAAAACCGTTTCTGATTTAGTTGATTTACCCATAAAGCATTTGGTCACCTTTTTCGAAAATATTGACTTAGATGTTTACGAAAAACAAATTGCAAAGCGACTATTAGTAGAAATCAATAATCGATTATCCTTTTTAACTGAAGTTGGTTTGGATTATCTTACTTTAAATAGAAATTCAGCGACACTTTCCGGAGGTGAATCACAAAGAATTAATTTAGCAACTTCATTGGGAAGCAGTTTAGTAGGATCTATGTACATTCTTGATGAACCCAGTATTGGTTTGCACCCAAAAGATACAGAACGATTGATAAAAGTATTGCTGTCGCTTCGTGATCTAGGCAATACCGTTATTGTAGTCGAACACGACGAAGACATTATGAAAGCGGCTGATATGATTATCGACATTGGCCCTGAAGCAGGGACTTTGGGTGGTAATTTAGTGGCTCAAGGTACGTATGATGAAATCCTGAAATCGACGTCACTTACCGCAAAATATTTGAATGGTGATTTAGAAATTACAGTTCCTAAAAAACGAAGAATTTTCAAGAATTTTATAGAAATAAAAGGAGCCCGAGAAAATAACCTGCAAAATATTGATGTTACATTCCCATTGGATGTATTGACCGTTATTACAGGTGTTTCAGGAAGCGGAAAAAGTACACTTGTAAAGAAGATTTTATTTCCTGCCATGCAAAAAAAATTGGAGAATGCTGGAGAAAAAGCAGGACAATTTACTGAAATGACAGGTTCATTTTCACAAATCAAACATATTGAATACGTAGATCAAAACCCAATTGGAAGGAGTTCTCGTTCTAATCCGGTGACTTATATCAAAGCTTATGATGACATCCGAGAATTGTATTCCAAGGAAAAATTATCAAAAATAAGAGGATATCAGGCCAAACATTTTTCTTTTAATGTTGATGGCGGAAGATGTGAAACCTGCAAAGGAGAGGGTTCCATAAACGTAGAAATGGTTTTCATGGCTGATGTGCAATTGCCTTGTGAAACCTGTAACGGAAAACGTTTTAAGAAAGAAGTTTTGGAGGTTGCCTTTCAAGGTAAAAATATAAACGATATTCTTACGATGACCATTGATGATGCAATTGCATTTTTCATCACTCATAAGCAAGCTAAAATCACTCAAAAAATTCAACCACTACAAGATGTTGGATTGGGATATGTACAATTAGGACAATCCTCTTCTACTCTTTCAGGTGGAGAAGCCCAACGCATAAAACTTGCTTCTTTCTTAGTAAAAGGAGCCAC
Source organism: Flavobacterium esculini (assembly GCF_048284325.1). NCBI lineage: Bacteria > Pseudomonadati > Bacteroidota > Flavobacteriia > Flavobacteriales > Flavobacteriaceae > Flavobacterium > Flavobacterium esculini. The sequence goes on from NZ_JBLVPI010000004.1 coordinate 203,869, forward strand.
AAAAGAGAAAGCTCTTTTTGTTTTTGACGAACCTACAACAGGACTGCATTTTCATGACATTAAGAAATTATTGGCTTCATTTGATGCTTTGATAGACAAGGGGCATTCGATAATTGTTATCGAACACAACCTTGATCTTATAAAATGTGCCGACTGGATTATTGATCTGGGCCCTGAAGGAGGGGAAAATGGCGGAAAATTATTAGCTGTAGGGACACCCGAAGAAATAGTGAAAATAAAAAAATCAATCACTGGAAAATACCTTAAAGATAAATTATAAAAAATCTATTCAGAATAACATTTTTCTTCAAATGTATTTCCATCCTCATCGATGGCAACTAATATCTTTTTTTCTCTAGATGAAACGTACGTTAGATAAATCCAAGCTATGGACCATAAACCTAGTGTTACACAACAAAGTAAAAAATTAAAACTATGATCTACTGCTTTTGCATCTTTTGATAAGATTGCAAATGGCAATGCATCATTTCTTTCAGTTATAACAAATCCATTATGAATTTTATTTGCTATAATATTAGAAAATTTTTGTAGGCTCTCTTCGTTAATATATTGTTTGCTTTGCATAATTATTGGGTAAATTACTTTAGCTATTTATTATTCTTTTCAAAAATATTTTGCGAACATATTATTTGCAAAAATAAGGCCAACACCTTGTTTCCACAATACCCACTTTTAGTGATTTTTCAATTATTTTGCAATTTGATCTTTGTGTTTAAAATTCTAAATAGAATACAAATATATTTTTAAAAACGCTTTTAGATATTACATAATACTTAGAAAAAATTATATAATTCACACTATATAAAATCTTCCAATATATGACTAAAAAATTATATTATTAAACGCTTTTTAATGATACTGTTTGATGTAATAATTAAATTTGAGGGTATTTAAAGACTGTTTTTTTAGTAAAATATAAATGTGTAAAAGATTCACAAAAGTCATGAGCCCTTTATAGGGGCCGATAGCAACTCACTTTTGGATTAGAAAAAATCATTCTAAACCTACTTTCTAATTTTTTTCAATATATTATCAATAACTTGATTTATTTCGGTAGAAATAACAAATTTATAATTGATATACACATACAAAATGGTCACCAAAGCTGATTTTAATCCAATACTAATTATTGGATGAAAAGGAAATTGCCAGAAATAAAACAGTAAGAACATCACAACCGTAATCACTATGGAATGCAACGTTTGTGCTGTAAAAGGATATAAATCCAATCGCTTAACCACAAAAAGTAATTTGGCAAGACTATATAAAGTAATTGATAACAATGTGGCAAAAGCGGACCCCATAATACCATAAATAGGGATAAAAATCATATTCAGGACTATGGTTAACACTACCAATCCAACTCCCAAAAACAAAACCGTCCTGTAATATTTTGTATTGAAAATAATGGCATTATTATTCCCTAAAATCAAATCGAAATACTTGGAGATTCCAATCATAAAAACAACCAAAATACCACCGCTATAATCTTTTGGCACCATTTCATACAACTGATTGATATTCACAAAAATCCCCAACATCACCAAACCACCTACTACTTGTAAATTAATCGAGGTTTTTTGGTACAAATTATTTAACTCATCATGTTTATTTTCATGCATTAATCGTGCAGTGATAGGATAAACGATTTGATGCATCGCACGACTTGGAACAGATATCACTAAGGCAATATAGGTCGCAACAGAATAAAAGGCAATATTCTCGATATGCATATATTGATTAAGAATCATTTTATCTCCATCCAAAAGTAAATTAGCAACACTTCCTGATAAAATAATATAAAAAGTATACGTCAATATTTCTTTTGTGTTTTCAGGAATTGTAAACTGAAAAGTGGGCTTTTGGATACTAAATGCATAGAACATAGTCACCAAAAACGCTAAAAAATACAATCCTGCTGTTGCATATACGAATCCTTCAACAGTAAGCCAATTATAATAAACTCCAATTAATAGAAATAACGAAAACAATCGCAAACCTACTTCCTTAATAAAATTTCCAAAAACAGAATGCATGTGTACGCGCAACCAAGCATAAAAAATTTCGAAATAGGCCATACATAATCCAATAAATGGTATCAACCAAATATAATTTTTGACAATTGCATTCTTTTTGGATAAAAAGAACAAAATCTGATCATAAAATAAGAGTCCAATTAATAACATTGGGATTATCAATAGAAAAGGAAATAAAACAGTAAAGGATAAAAAACGAGATTTTTCTTCTTCGGTTTTATATTGAGAATAAAATTTTACTAACGTATTTTGCATTCCAATAGCAAATAATGGCATAATGACGTTAGCGCAAGAAGTCACGTAATTAGTCAACCCATAAAAAGTGGCTCCTAGAAAAACAGGATACAAATAAATGGTGTTTATCCCACCAATTCCAAAACCAATATAGGTTATTATCGTATTTTTTAAAGACTGATTTAATACTATTCCCATTATTGAGCTTAGAAGTTAGAGGTTGTGTGTGTATGAATTAATCAATTGTACTAATTCTTTGGTAAGGTTTTTTCTGGAATAATGTTGTAAACCTACTCCATTCGATTGTAATTTTCCTATCAAAAACTGATTATAAAAGTCCAAAATTACGCTTTTCAGCTTCACTTTCTCAGAATAATCAAAAAACACTCCTGTATTCGTTTCTGTTATGATTTCGGCAAAATCAGAACCGTTTGGTCCAATCGCTATAATGGGTCTGTTAGAAACCATATATTCGAATAATTTCCCCGGAATAATACTTTTGGTATCCTCGGAATCAATTTCGATAAGCAATAAAACCTGTGATTTTCTTTGATGGGCAATCGCTTCCGCATGGGAAACATAGCCCAAATTATTCAAATACGGATTTAAGCCAAATTGAGTCAAGGTTTCCAATACTTCCTGACTTACTGCGCCAATTAATTTTATGTCTAAATGTGATTTGAAATCCGGAATTTCATCTAGTAATTCAACGAAGCATTCCCATAGAATCAAAGGATTTCTTTCCGAAAGGAAAGAACCAATGTGAGCCAAGCTAAATTTTGCATCCAAAGATTGTTTTTCGACATTTTCAGTATCGTATCCATTCGTTATAACCACAATAGGCTTATTTGTAATGGCTTGAAATTCAGTTTTAGTAGTCTTACTAGTTACAATAATTGCATCGGCGGAATTCAAAACTTGATGTTCTAAATCTTTGTGTTTTTTGGCTGCATAATCAGATAATCGCAAGGATTTATGATACCCGATGGTAGTCCAAGGATCTCTGAAATCAGCAAACCATTTTAGATCTAATTTTTGTTTTAATTCTAATCCAATGAGGTGCAAACTGTGTGGCGGCCCAGAAGTTACAATCGTATCAATATTATTTTTTTGAATGTATTTTTCTAAATAAGAAACCGATGGTTTTACCCAAAAAACACGGGCATCCGGAATAAAAAGATTGCCCCGGATCCAAAGAAAGGTTTTATCAAGAAAGCTTTGTTTCTTTTTATTTGGAATAATTCCCGAACTGATTTTTTTCGTTTTATTTTTCGAAAAAAACGAAGCTAATTGATACGGTTCAAAAATTTTATGTTTCAGAATAATTGCCTTCTCCGAAACTTCTTTTACTAGATTTTCATCAACAATTGGATAGGTTGGATTCTCGGGAATATACACAATAGGTTGAACTCCAAAATCCGGTAGATATTTTACAAACTTGAGCCAACGTTGAACGCCGGGTCCGCCAGCCGGTGGCCAATAATAGGTAATAATTAATAATTTCTTTGATTCCAAGTTTAAGGTTTAAAGTTTAGAAGTTTTAAAAACTTCTGAAATGCTTCGCCTGTTCGCTCTTTCAGGCTCGGGTCAAAAATCGTTAATGAACAATCTTCAATCATTTTTTTTATTTAGTTTTTCTAACTCTTCAATATCTAAAATATCTTTAGGTCTGTTTGTCGCTTTTTTAGCTTTTATCAAATTATCATAATCTAAAAAATAAACAGGAATTTCTTTCAAGATAACAATAGTTGAATTTTGTAGCAAACGGTCAAAATTTTCGTTTTCTAACCCTTTAATAGAAGTCATCACATCTAATCTCAACCCATAAGAAATAGTAAAATCTGTAAATCCAGCAACAAATTGCATTGTTTCAAGTGATGGAAAATCTCCAATTCCAATTGCTGCAAAAGCGAGACGAAGATTTTTTCTATTTTCAATAGTATCGTCAATCAATATATCAATATCCCCAGTATTTCTGGTATAACCATAAATATTTACTGCCAATCCACCAATAGTTAGATAACGAACATTGTTTTCGGCGAGTTTTTCCCAAATGTCTAAAATTTCTTGAAGCATTATTTTTTCTGAATAATTCTTGGTGCAGTTTTTAAGGCATACGAAATTTCAACCAAAGCCATAAACCTTTCTATTCTTTCAGAGTACAACTTTTGCAAATCAGAAGTTTCAGTTTCTTTTTGGGACAATCTATTTTCCTTTTTATATAAAGATTTCATATTCAAATATACAATTTTAGAAAAACATTTCGACTAATTGCTATTCAATTCTATTCACTTGTTTTCTTCTCTGCACAAAATAAATCCCTCCAATTAATAGCAACAACATTCCTATTGAACTAAAGAGTGTAATTGTACTTCCTGTTTTAATAACTTGTGGCTCAAACTTGAATTCTATAGCATGTTTTCCCGCAGGAATAACAAGTGCTCGTAGTGTATAATCAGCTCTTATATGAGGTGTCAATTTGCCATCTACATAAGCATTCCAGCCTTTTCCATAATAAATCTCAGAGAAAACGGCTAAACCTTCATTCCCATTATTCGAACTGTATTTTAAATGGTTGGGTTTGTAGGAATCCAAAATTATTGCAGCCGAACTGTCTTTGGCGAAAACCTTATTTTTAATTTCAAATTCTTTTTGATTTACAACGGCCACATTTTTAGAATCCAAACTATCCAATGCTTTCATTTCTTGATCAGCCGTTTGAACAAATTTTATTTTATTCACAAACCAAGCATTTCCGTTGGCATTAGGATTCGAAGTTGGAAATTCTTTTCCTTCTTTATCCGTTTGAATTACATATTTTACGTCCAACATATTAAGGATTTCCATATTGTTTTTGGCAATTTGGTAATCAAATAACTGTTGCATTCTTCGAGGTTTAACCGCATTATACCCCCCAATAGATTTATGGAAATAAGAAGTTCGGGCGCTTGATAAATTACCGCTTACTTCAAAAACTCTGTAGTTTGTTGTATCTTTTAGAATCTGTGCATCCGCAGGTGTTTCCTGAAATGGCACTTCTACTTCTCTTCCACTCACAAAATCTTTACTCGAAACATATTTTTTATCGACAAAAAACAAGTCGAAAATCATAAGAAGTCCTACCAAGATTATTGCTGTATTTTGAGCCAATTTATTTTTTATAAACAACCATAAAACACCTGCTGAAAGTAAAATAAAGAAACCAGAACGCAATAAATCCGCACTGTACAAATTCATTCGGTCTTCCTTAAGCGCACTTACAAAATCTGGTCCGTAATTTTCTAAATAGTAACTATCATTCCCACCAGAAAAGCTGAACAAACTTTTACACAAAAACAAAATCACAATGACTCCCAAACTAAAAGTTCCTGCTTCTAATAAGGATTTCTGCTGCAGCTTTGCATTCTCTTTTTCTAATTTAAAAAAGGACTGTAATCCCATTATCGCTAAAACTGGGAAACATAATTCTAAAATCACCTGTATGGAAGAAACCGCTCTAAACTTATTGTACATTGGAACATGATCAATAAAAAAATCAGTCAAAGCAGGTAAATTTTTACCCCAAGAAAGTATTAATGCCACAATGGCTCCCGAGAGAAATACATATTTAATTTTTCGTTCATCAACAAACAAAGCCAAAATTCCTAAAAAGAAAACGATGGCACCAATATAAGCTGGCGCAGCTACAATAGGCTGGTCGCCCCAATATGTTGGCATTCCAGAAACAAAATCTTTAGCCTGAGCCTCTTGTACCCCTTTACCAATCATAAAATCATACATCTTACTATCCGTCCCCAAAGCTTCATTATTAGAACCACCAAAAAGTCTTGGAGCAATAAGATTGAAACTTTCGGCGATTCCGTAACTGTATTCTGTAATATAATCCCGAGTCATGGCACTATTACTGGTCATTTTTGACCCGTCAGGATTAAAGGTTAATTCACTTTTTCCCCGAGTACTAAAATCCGCATATTCGGCTGTAGCCAATAAATTAGTTGCATTAGCACCCAAAGCAAATATCCCGGCCACCGCCAGAACTCCAAACGAATATAACAGTGATTTATATTCCTTTTCTTTCACAGCCTGATAAATAAAATAACCAGAAAGTATCATTAAGAAAATCAACAAATAATAGGTCATTTGGAAGTGGTTGGCATTAATTTCTAATGCTGTGGCAAACATTGTCAGCAAACCACCTAAAATGTATTTTTTTCGAAAAACTAAAATAAAACCGGCAATAACGAGCGGCATATAAGCAATAGCATGCGCTTTTGCATTATGTCCAACTCCAAGTATAATGATCAAATAAGTGGAAAAACCAAAAGCCAGTGCACCAAAAAAGGCTTTCAAAGGATCGATTTTTAAAACTAACATTAACCCATAAAAACCAAGGAAATACAGAAATAAATAATCAGCGGGACGCGGTAAAAACCGTAAAGCATCATCAATCATCCCAATATAATCGTGTGGATATTTTGCACCTAATTGGTAGGTCGGCATTCCCCCAAAAGCTGAATTTGTCCAATAAGGTTCCACGTGATCTGAGGCTCTAAAATCGTTTTGCTCTTTGGCCATTCCCGTGTATTGAGCAATATCCGATTGGAAAATTTGTTTTCCCTGCAATACAGGATAAAAATAGATTAGAGATATTAGTACAAAACCGAGTATGGCTAGTGCGTGCGGATAGAACTTATTTATTATTTTCAATTTTTGAAAGTTTGGTTTAAAGTATGAGAGCTGCGTTTTTTACGGCAAATTTAATCTATTTCTTCGTAATCAACATATTCTCCTACTTTTTTGGTTTCACGAGGATTTTTGGCATTCGCAGCATTGTAAATCACTTCGTCTTTGCTTTGTGTTTTATTCCAAGAATTATCCTGCGCATTTTGTTGCTGTTGTTGAAAATTTTGCCCTGCTTTCTCCACTACTTTTTTTACTAATAAAGGCAAGAATAACTTCGCCAAAAATTTAAAAATGTAATAGAAAGCAACCATATAAAAAAGTGCTTTTATAAAACCGGAAAATGAAGCAGTTTGCATAAACGTATATTTTTTTTCAAAATTAATAAATCCAACGTTCAAAATTAAAATATCATTCTTAAATAAATAATAAAATATAGTACATTTGAAAAGCGTTATTACTTTTTAACCCAAAAAAATAATATGTTCAAATTCAAAACCTTATTTGCAGTAGCCATTTTTATGATTCCGTGTATTCATTATGGACAGCATACGGATCAAATCAACTCTAATAGACCAGGTGAAACCATGTCCGCTTTTGCAGTTGGAAAATCAGTAATTCAAATAGAAACAGGCATTTATGGAATTAAACAAAAACATAATTTATTAAATTATGACGCCAATGGTTTTGGGATTGATGCTACATTAAGATGGGGATTGTTCATGGAAAAATTAGAATTGATAGCCGATTTGCAATACCAAAACGAGAAATTCACTACATTATTCAATAACTCTAATAGATCAGCGCTAAAGCAAACCGTTTTAGGAGCCAAATATCTAATTTACGATCCATTTAAAAATTACGAAAAAAAGGTAAATGTTTACAGTTGGAAAGCCAATCGCGCTTTCAATTGGCATCAATTAATTCCTGCTGTTTCCGTATTTGCAGGGGCTAATTTCACCATGGCGGATAATCCATATTCTTTTTCTCCTGAATCCAGCATATCTCCAAAAATCATGTTGATTACACAAAACCATTTAGGAGACGGAACATGGGTTTTTGTTACCAATATCATTGCCGATTACATAACAACTGACTATCCTAGTTATGGTTACGTATTAACCTTAACAAAAGGATTCAATGATAAATGGTCAGGTTTTGTAGAAAACCAAGGCTTTAAAAGTGATTTTTATAGTGACGCAATTGTTCGTGGAGGTGCTGCTTATTTATTAAACAAAGACATGCAAATTGATGCTTCAATAAGCACTAATTTCAAAGATACTCCTTCTGTTCTTTATGGAGGAGTAGGTTTTTCCTGGCGCTATGATGCTAATTATAATGAAGTCCGAATTAATTTAGACAATAACGATTCCGATAAAAAAGCTAAGAAAAGAGCAAAAAAAACAAAAAAAGGATAGAAATTACAAGCCAAAACTACCATGATTACAATACAAGAAGCAAAGACAAAAAGCGAATTAACGGATTACATAAAATTTCCTTTTTCATTATACAAAAACAATAAAAACTGGGTTCCACCAATCATAGCAGATGAACTGGAATCATTTGATAAGACCAAAAATCCTGCTTTTGAAAATGCCGAAGCCTATTTTTATATTGCTTACAAAAACAATGAAATTGTAGGCCGAATCGCTGCTATAATCAATTGGAGTGAAGTGAATGATCAGCAAAAAAAGAAAGTTCGATTTGGTTGGTTTGATGTCATTGATGATATTGAAGTGACGAAAGCACTTTTAGAAAAAGTCAATGAATTAGGTCGAAAAAATAATTTAGAACACGTTGAAGGTCCTATGGGATTTTCAAATTTAGATAAAGTAGGTATTCTAACAGAAGGTTTTGATGAAATGGGAACCATGATTACGTGGTACAATAATCCGTATTACGCCACTCATTTTGAGCAATTAGGTTATGTTAAAGAGAAAGAATACATAGAAAGTAAATTTCCTTTTGCAAACGTAAAGCCGGAATTTTTTGAAAAAGCAAATGATTTGGTTAAAAGACGATACCAATTAAGTCCGCTTAATTTCAAAACTACTAAAGAAGTGATGCCCCACGTTGATAAAATGTTTGATTTATTCAATAAATCGTACGCGTCTTTATCCTCTTTTGTAGCCATTTCAGACACACAAAAAGAATATTTCAAGAAAAAATACATCAGTTTCATCAATCCTGAATTCATCAAATTTGTGGAAGACAAAGACCATAATATTGTTGCTTTTAGCATTGTGATGCCTTCATTTTCGGAAGCATTGCAAAAATCAAAAGGAAAATTATTTCCATTTGGATTTCTTCATTTATTGAAAGCCAAAAAACAAAGCAAAGATGTTCTTTTCTATCTTATAGGCGTTCTCCCGGAATACCAAAACAAAGCAGTAACAGCGATCATTTTTAAAGAATACTACGAAACGTTCAAAGAAAAGGGAATTATTAATTGTTTTAGAACTCCTGAATTAGCTAACAATATTGCTATTCACAATTTGTGGAAACATTTTGATCCTATAGTTCATAAACGCAGATGTACTTTTTTAAAGAATCTGTAATAATTAAATTATAAATAAAAAATCCATCGGTGGCCGATGGATTTTTTATTTATAGATGGTTGCTTTTTATAACAAAAATCACATTTTACATTCCACTTTTGACAAAACTATATTCCCGTCAAATTTTAATTGTTTTGCATCCTTAAAAGTTACTTTTCCTTTATTATCATCCACTACATCTCCAAAACCTTCAATGTACGTATTCCCTTTTTTCAAGAAAGCAACTTGGCGAACCGTAGCAACACCTTCTGACATGAATGCATAATCCGCAAAAAGTGTATCTCCTTTTATTTTTCCAACTAATGTTCCAAAGCTTTTGTCCTTCTCGTAGAAATTATAACTCAATTTCCCTGAAGTCAATTGATCTCCTTTTATATTCAAAGTCATTGAAATCGTATCCTTTTTTAAAATTGTACGGTAACATTCTTCGGTTACGGGTTCTTCAATAACTATTTTTTCTAATTCAGCCGGAGCTTCTTTCTTTTCTCTTTCTTTTTTACAAGAAACTAGAAGGCTCATAAAAACGATTCCTAATACAATTACTTTTTTCATAAATTTCCATTTTAGTTTTATAAATGTACAAATTCATAGCTAAATTCATTCCAAAAAAAATCCATCAGTTAGACTGATGGATTTTTTATATAAAACTAAAACACGAAATTAAGCGTCCAAATCAACTTTAGTACGTGATGCAATTTCTTTATAGGTTCCGTTTTCTAATTTTTCACGGATTGCTTCAAAAGCAGTTAGTGTTTCGTCAATATCTGACAAAGTGTGAGGTGCAGTAGGAATAACGCGTAATAAAATCATTCCTTTTGGAATTACCGGATAAATTACTATTGACAAGAAAATACCATAATTCTCTCTTAAGTCATTCACCATCACCATCGCTTCTGGCACACTTCCTTCCAAGTAAACTGGTGTAACACAAGTATTGGTATCACCAATATTAAATCCTTTACTTCTCAAACCACCTTGCAAAGCATTTACATTTTCCCATAATTTGTCTTTCAATCCTGGGTTGTCACGCAACAATTGCAAACGTTTCAAAGAACCAATAGTTTGAATCATTGGCAATGCTTTCGCAAACATTTGAGAACGCAAATTGTATTTTAAATAATCGATAATATCTTTATCGGCAGCTACAAAAGCACCAATATTCGCCATTGATTTGGCAAAAGTTGAGAAATAAACATCAATTCCATCCTGACAACCTTGCTCCTCGCCGGCTCCAGCACCTGTTTTACCAAGTGTACCAAAACCGTGAGCATCATCAACTAAAAGACGGAAATTATATTTCTTTTTCATTTCTACAATCTCTTTCAACTTTCCTTGTTGCCCACGCATCCCAAAAACACCTTCAGTAATAAAAAGGATTCCTCCTCCTTGTTCAGCAGCTAATTTTGTGGCACGTTGCAGGTTTTTCTCCATACTTTCAATGTCGTTGTGCTTGTAAGTAAAACGTTTTCCGCTATGCAAACGAACACCATCAATAATACAAGCGTGTCCATCTACATCATACACAATAACGTCATTTCTAGTCACCAAAGCATCAATGATAGAAACCATTCCTTGGTACCCAAAATTCAACAAATAAGAAGATTCTTTCATTACAAAAGCAGCCAATTCATTCTCTAATTGTTCGTGATATTTAGTGTGGCCACTCATCATACGAGCACCCATTGGAGCAGCTGCACCATATTCTAACGCTGCATCCGCATCTGCTTTACGCACTTCAGGGTGATTTGCAAGACCTAAATAGTCATTCAAACTCCAGTTCAAAACCTCTTTTCCTTGAAATTTCATTCTTGGGCCTAAATCTCCTTCTAATTTTGGAAATACAAAATATCCTTCTGCTTGTGAAGCCCATTTCCCTAATGGCCCTTTATTGTTTTGAATCCTTTCGAATAAATCTTTTACCATAATATATTAAGTAATAATTTTAATTTTAAGAAGTTGCAAAAATAATTATTTAAATTTTATAATGGTATTGAAAGTAAATTTATTTTTCAGGGTTTATCTTGATGACTATCAGGAGCTATTTCCTGCTCTACACTATATCTTTTGTGCTGAAGAAAAATCGGCATAAAAGGATGCCGTTTCGATCAGGGCTAAAAAAAACGATTCCGATGATAAACTTTGTATATTTGGATAAATATTTCAACATTAGAAATTTATGTCCGAAGATACAAAAGAATTAAAACTTGCCGTTCTCATTGATGCTGACAACGTTCCGTATAGTAATGTAAAAGGAATGATGGAGGAAATAGCCAAGTTTGGCACACCAACCACCAAACGTATTTATGCCGATTGGACCAAACCAAATGCCGGAGGCTGGAAAAGTGTTTTATTGGAACATGCTATTACACCTATTCAACAATACAGTTACACGGTGGGTAAAAATTCTTCGGATTCAGCGATGATTATTGACGCTATGGATTTATTGTATTCGGATAAAGTGGATGGTTTTTGTATTGTTTCCAGTGATTCTGATTTTACACGTTTAGCAATCCGATTGAGAGAATCCGGAATGAAAGTCATTGGAATTGGAGAACAAAAAACGCCCAATTCATTTATTGTTGCCTGTGACCGATTTATTTATATTGAAGTTTTAGACGGAGCAATCAAAAAGAAATTACCAAAAAGAACTGCCTCAGATGCAAAAAAAGCAACACCAAAAAGCTTAAACAAAGTCGATGTGCAAACCATAGAATTAATCGAATCAACCATCGAAGACATTGCTGATGACAGTGGCTGGGCTTTTCTGGGTGACGTAGGAAACCTCATCGTAAAGAAAAAACCAGAATTCGATCCAAGAAATTATGGCTTTGCAAAACTTACACCCATGCTTAAATCCCTCACTGACATTCTCGAAATTGACGAGAGAGATTCCGATAAAAAAGGAATCAAACACGTTTATGTTCGATTGCGTTTTAGTTAAACTAACTTTTTAACCGCCTCATATAAAGTTTCTTTCTTAATTGGTTTAGACAAATAATCATTCATCCCTATTTCCTTAACGCGCTCTTTTGTGGTTTCCATCACATCGGCAGTTACTGCAATGATTGGGATGTTGCTATTATGTGCTCCTGCTTCGCCATTTCTAATTGCAATCGTTGCTTCATAACCATCCATAACTGGCATTTGGAGATCCATTAATACAATGTCAAATTGATTGGTTTTAAATGCTTCCAATGCTTCCTGACCATTATTAGCATAAACAACAGTTGTATTTAACCATTTCTTGGTAATCATTTTTATGACCATTTGATTGATCGGATTGTCTTCAACTACTAAAATGGATTTCCCTTCTAAATCGTCAATAACAATTTTAACAGGAGCTTCAACCTTTTTCTGTTCTGTCGATACATCAAAATCAATCGTAATAATGCAAGTGGTTCCTCCATTGATTTTACTATCCATTACAATAGTTCCGTTTTGCATATCGACCAAAGTCTTAACGATGTAAAGTCCTAATCCAAGTCCACCAAATTTTCGCTTATTATCGATATTATTTTGAGAAAAAGAATCAAAGATACGGTCCATTTTATCTTTTGAAATTCCGATACCAGAATCCGAAATAGTCAAAATCAAACTGGCCTTATTGTTGTTTTTCAACTCGCTGTCGATAGTAAATTTCACAAAACCGGTGGCCGTAAATTTAATGGCATTATTCAAGACATTATTCACAACCTGCACCAATCGGGTCACATCTCCAATTAAAAAATCAGGAATAGTGTCCGATTTTGAAAACTGAAACCCTAACCCTTTATCTTTAGCGATATTAATTGCATTATTCTTCAAATGTTCTAAAACCTGCGCTGGATCAAATTGATTATTCTCAAGTTTTAATTCCCCTTTTTCAATTTTAGAAAAATCCAAAATATCATTGACGGAACTCAATAAGCTATGGGAGGAATATTTTATAATTTGACAATTTTTTCTAATTTTTTCATCCTGAACTTCAACAGAAATAGAATCAATTAAATTCATGATGGCGTTCAGTGGCGTTCGCAATTCGTGGCTAATATTCGATAAAAAATAAGATTTTAAATCATTCATCTCTTCCGAACGAACTAAAGCAAGACGATTCAGTTCATTTTTTTCATTTTTAAGATTCCTAATCAGGTTTGCCATTGAAAGTGAAAGGAAAATTACTTCCAAACCGGTTCCTAATTTAGAACTGTTTTGAGTCAAAAATGAATTAGGAACTTGACCAAAATTATTGAGAATAAATATTCCAAATCCAAGAATTAAAAAGAAAATACCAATAGTAAAAAAACCATCAACATACTTGTTTTTGTAATACAGATAAATCACAGAGGAAATGATCAAGATGAGGATCAGTAACCCAAGCACGTTTGCCAAAGGATAACTTATTGCCAAAGCTGCTGGGACAAAAAGGATACAGAAAATTAACACGAAAGCTAAAAAATAAACGATATTGAATAGAATGTAAATCGTTTTATTATACTTTTTGATGTTTAAGAAAACTTCGCTGTATTTACCCAATAAGAAACCGGCTACCATCGCAAAAAACAATACGGCATGAAGTGAAAACCACCCACCCTGCGGTGTAACCAATTCATAAAAATAACCGTCTAACGAAAATTGCATTAAGCCAATAAAAATAACATATAAGCTATAATACAAAAATGTTTTTTCGCGTAAAGCAAAATAGAAAAAAAAGTAAATAATGGAAACAATTGTCAAAATTCCATAAAAAATACCGAAAAACAATTGCTCTTCTGAAACTGTTTTTATAAAACTTTCCGAGGAATACAGCTTTATTGGCATTTTTATTACTTCACCATCGCTTTTTAAATGTAAAAATAATATCAAGCTGGATTTTGGTGCTATTTCAATTTTAAAAATAGTTTTACGATTATCAAAACTACGTACAGAATATTGCATGTTGTCACCACTAACGGCTTTGGTAATTTTCTTTGAAGCAACATCAAAAATATATAATTCTACTAAATCTGTAATTGGTCTAGCAGTCTCTAAGTAATATTTTAAGGATAAATCTGTAGGGTTTTCCAGTTCGGTTTTTGCCCAAAAATTATTTTGTGTAAAGCCTAAGTCATCACTTTCAGTCTTAAGCTTTTTAGGGCTTAATGAATTATAATTTGCAATTACAAATTGGATATCTAAATTTCTTTGGCCAACATCTGCAATTGTAGTAAAGTTATATAGGGAAATCTCTTCAGGAATTGCATTGCTTCTAAAAACATATTGTGAGTAAGTATTTATGAAAAATAACATGAAAAACAATAATTTCAAAGTAATAGAAAGTCGAACGTATTTTTTCTGACCCATGTTTAATAAATTACAATTAGACAAAAAAACATACGTAAAAAAGAACTCTTTAGTTTTTCTAACTACTCTTTTTAATTGCGTTTTTCTGTTTTGTGAAATAAAACAATTCATTTCAAATAATAGCATTTAAAGTACAAAATTTTTAATAGTCTTAGTAAATTAATAGCTGAAATAACTTTCACCTATGAGACAAAAAATTTCGCTTTAGGAATTGCTGCATTTATAATTACTTTGGGTCTTTATTTATATTTTAAAGCAGGTCTATTTTTATTGATCTTTTTATTTATTTATTGTTGATTGGTTATGCCAATAGTATTCAACAGAAACATGCCATTTTAAGAAATTTACCTGTATTAGGTTATTTTAGATATTTATTTAAAATGATAGCATCCGAAAATTCAGCAATATTTTATCGAACGTTCTACCGATGGGAAACCTTTTTCCTGAAATCAGTGAACTCTGGCTCACCAAAGAGCAAAAAATATTGATTCTAAAACGCCTTTTGGAACACAATTAAATTTAAATAAATCTAGTTACGAAGGAATTAAACATTCTATTTTTCCAGCAACAGTCAATGAGAAGCTGCCTCGAGTTTTAGTTGGCGGACCTGATTGTACGTAGCCCTATTTGGCTTCGTTATTAAACATTTCGGCTATGAGTTTTGGTTCCTTGAGTGAAAATGCTATCATGGTTCTAACCAAAGGAGCCCTCGGCAAATTCTATCACAATACAGGCGAAGGTGGTTTGACTAAGTTTCATCAACAAGGAGGGGACATCACTTGTCAAATAGGAACAGGATATTTTGGTTGTCGCGATGATAGAGGTGGTTTTAACGGAGACAAATTTACTTAGAAATAGCTAAAATTAGAGGTGTACAACCACATACAACGGTACTTTCTCCACCCGGCCATGCTGCATTTTCAGATACAAAAGGGTTAATAGAATTTATTGCAAAATTACGTTTACTGTCCAATGGGAAACCTATTGGCTTTAAATTGTGTATTGGCGAAACCAGCGAATTTGAAATGATTTGCCAAGAAATGATTACTCAAAATTAATTTCCTGATTTCATCACCGTTGATGGTGCCGAAGGAGAAACTGGTGCTGTACCACTCGAATTTGCGGATGGCATAGGAATGTCATTTGAAGCCGCACTTATTATTGTAAATAAAACATTAGTGCGTTTTGGCATACAAGACAAGATATGCGTCATTTGCAATGGTAAAATAATTCAGGATATTCCACTCTAAGAGCTATCGCACTTGGTGCTGATGTGTGATAGTGCACGTGGAGTCCAGTTTTCATTGAGATGTATTCAAGCCTTGCGATGCAACAATAACAGATGTACTACCGGAGTTGCTACACTAGACAAAATATTAATCAAAGGATTACTTGTGACTGATAAATCGGAAGGCGTTTTTTATTTTCATAAAAACAGCTTACACGCTGCTAATGAACTTCTGGCTGCAGCTGGTAAAAAAAATTTTGCCGATGTTGATATTAATATTTTTATGCGTGGAGATGAATTTGCTCATTTATCGGATTTGTATTTCCCCGATAATTTAAAAAGTGTTACGAAACACTAAAAGTTTACAACAAAAAAAGGAGGACCTTTAGAGTCCTCCAATTGTTGATTCTGATTTACCATTATCTAACTTATACTTTAACTTGTATAGCTGACTATTGAATTATCATATCTTATTGCAAGATTGATACATTCAAGTAATTAATCAAAACCACACTCAAAGATACAATTTACTTTCACCATAATAGATGTAAATCAGCACTTTAACTAATCGTTAACGTGTCATTTTATAAAGCTAAAACCACAGTTATTAAAAAATTACTATTCCTTAAAATTAGTTTAGGAAATTTTAACAAAAGTTGTTTCTAATAAAACACATTAGAAAAACAGACAAACTAAAAAACTACTATTTTTGGCATATAGCCATAAAAAAGAGGCCTTTTTACAGGCCTCCAATTTAGACCTTGGTTTGTTATTATCAGTTCATACCTTTCGGTACAACTAACTATCAAATACGCTACTCTTTGCAGATGGCCATACTCAAGAACAAAGCAAAATCATACTCTAAGATAAGGCAAATTTAGTTTCAAACCATTCTACTAAAACATTTTAACGCTTAATTAACGCCGTCATTTTAGAATTTTAAAAAACATTATTTAAAATAGAATTTCTACACGTCAAAAACCGATCTTGACAAATAATTATAAAAAAAGAGGCCTTTTTAAAGGGCCTCTAATTCAGACTTTGATTTGTTATTATCAGCTTGTATCTTTCGGTACAACTAACTATCAAATACGCTACTCTTTGCAGATAGCCATATTCAAGAACAAATCAAAACCATAATCAAAGATAACGCAAATTTAGTTTTAAACTACTCTAATAAAACACTTTAACGCTTAATTAACGCTGTGATTTTAGAATTTTAAAAACCACTATTTAAAATAAAATTTCTACACGTCAAAAACCGATCTTGACAAATAATTATAAAAAAAGAGGCCTTTTTAAAGGGCCTCTAATTCAGACTTTGATTTGTTATTATCAACTTATATCTTTCGGTACAACTAACTATTAAATACGCTACTCTTTGCAGATGGCCATATTCAAGAACAAATCAAAACCATACTCAAAGATAACGCAAATTTAGTTTCAAACTACTCTAATAAAACACTTTAACACTTAATTAACATCGTGATTTTAGAATTTTAAAAACACTATTTAAAATAAAATTTCCACTAGTCAAAAACCGATGTTGGTAAGTAACCACAAAAAAGGAGGCCTTTTTAAAGGGCCTCCGATTGTAGATTTTGATTCACCATTTATCAAATCATACCGTTCAGCATGAAATGACTATTTGAATAAGCTTCTCTTTTCAGATGGTTTTACCCAAGTGATTAATCAAAACCACACTCAAAGATACAACTTATGTCAATTCAAATAATTAAAAAACGACACTTTAACCATTAATTAACGTATTGTTTTTTAGCAGTTTAATCCATAATACATTTTTAAAATTCTAAATAAACTAGAGATTCCTATGACCCTAAAAATTTTGAACTGCTTTGACGGCATTCCAATGAAATAGTTAAAAAAATGTATCTTTGAAATCTAATTAAAACAAATAAAATGCAACTCGTTTTCGCTTCCAATAACAAAAATAAAATTCTGGAAATACAAAGTATGATTCCCGATTCAATCAAAATTCTAAGTTTAGAAAGCATTGGTTGTCATGAAGAAATTCCTGAAACAGCAGAAACCATTGAAGGCAATGCTATCTTAAAAGCAAATTATGTTACCCGCAACTATGGTTACGACTGCTTTGCTGATGACACCGGACTTGAAGTGGATTCTTTGAACGGAGAACCTGGAGTTTTTTCAGCACGATATGCAGGAGAACAGCGTAATGCCGATGATAATATGAATAAATTATTAGAGGCTTTATCAGATAAAAATAATAGAAAGGCACAATTCAGAACAGTGATTGCTTTGAATTTAAACGGAAAACAACATCTTTTTACAGGAGTCGCCCGGGGTGAAATTACTTTAGAAAAGACAGGTAATCAAGGATTTGGGTACGACGCTATTTTTAAACCTGAAGAATATCAGAAAACTTTCGCACAATTATCATTGGAAATAAAAAATAAAATTAGTCATAGAGGAAAAGCGACACTCCAACTAATAGACTTCCTGAAAGCAAATAAATAAATTTTCGCAATACTACATTTTTATAACAATATATCCGATTTTGAGTCGTAATTTCACATTGAATTATTAAAGCAAAATACATAAATTGTAAATAAAAAACATAACTTTCTGATAATCAATTTACAATAAATCATTAAATCTTAAAATAGCATTAGTTTATATGAATTATAAACAGTAATTTTGCACCCTATTTTAAAAATACATATGAATAAATTTGAACAATTAGGATTGAGTGAATCGTTACTGAAGGCGATTTTAGATCTAGGATTTGAAAATCCGACCGAAGTACAGGAGAAAGCGATTCCCCTATTATTGGAAAAAGACACAGATATGGTTGCGTTGGCTCAGACAGGGACAGGGAAAACGGCAGCTTTTGGTTTTCCAGTTATTCAGAAAATTGATGCCGACAACAGGAATACACAAGCATTAATTTTATCTCCAACACGCGAACTTTGTTTGCAGATTACCAACGAAATTAAAAACTACTCTAAATACGAAAAAGGTATTAATGTGGTAGCAGTTTACGGTGGAGCTAGCATAACAGATCAGGCGAGAGACATAAAGAGAGGCGCACAAATTATTGTGGCAACTCCAGGTAGAATGCAAGACATGATTAATAGAGGTTTGGTAAATATATCTCAAATCAACTATTGTATACTTGACGAAGCTGACGAAATGTTGAACATGGGTTTCTACGAAGATATCGTAAACATCCTTTCTACTACGCCAGACGAAAAAAACACATGGTTATTCTCTGCAACAATGCCTGCTGAAGTAGCACGTATTGGAAAACAATTCATGACTGACCCAATTGAAATTACAGTTGGAGCTAAAAACTCAGGTTCTGCTACCGTTTCTCACGAATTTTACCTTGTAAATGCGCGTGACCGTTACGAAGCTTTGAAACGTTTAGCGGATGCTAATCCAGACATTTTCTCAGTAGTTTTTTGTCGTACTAAAAGAGATACGCAAGCTGTTGCTGAAAAATTGGTTGAAGATGGATACAGTGCTGCTGCATTACACGGAGATTTATCTCAAGCGCAACGTGATGGCGTAATGAAATCTTTTAGAGGAAGACAAATCCAAATGCTTGTAGCTACTGATGTTGCTGCACGTGGAATTGACGTTGACAGCATTACTCACGTAGTGAATTATCAATTACCTGATGAAATTGAAACTTATAACCACCGTTCAGGTCGTACTGGTCGTGCTGGTAAATTAGGTACTTCTATTGTAATCGTAACTAAAAGTGAGTTGCGTAAGATTTCTTCAATTGAACGAATCATCAAACAAAAATTCGAAGAAAAAACAATCCCTTCTGGAATTGAAATCTGCGAAATCCAATTGTTACACTTAGCTAATAAAATTAAAGATACAGAAGTTGATCACGAAATTGACAACTATCTTCCTGCAATTAACAGCGTTCTTGAAGGTTTATCGAAAGAGGAATTAATCAAGAAAATGGTATCGGTTGAATTTAACCGTTTTATCAATTATTACAAGAAAACCAGAGATATTTCTAATCAAGCTTCAGGTTCTGAAAGACGTGAGCGTGATGATAGAGATGGTGCTCCAAGAGAAAATAACAATGGTGGTGCAACGAGATATTTTGTGAACATCGGTTCTAGAGATAACTTTGATTGGATGTCATTGAAAGATTACTTGAAAGAAACATTAGACTTAGGTCGTGATGACGTTTTCAAAGTAGACGTAAAAGAAGGTTTTTCTTTCTTTAACACTGATCCGGAACATACTGATAAAGTAATGGAAGTATTGAACAACGTACAATTAGAAGGACGTAGAATCAATGTTGAAATTTCTAAAAATGATGGTGGCGGAAGACGTGATCATAACGGAAGAAGTTCTGGTGGAAGTTTTGGAGGCGGAAGAAGTTCAGCTCCAAGAAGAGAAGGTAGTTTTGCTCCAAGAAGAGAAGGTTCTGGCGGTGGCGGATTTAGAAGCGACAGAAATTCAGCTCCTAGAGAAGGTGGATTTGGCGGAAGAAGCGATTCTAGAAGTGCTGCTCCAAGAAGAGAAGATGGTTTTTCATCTGACAGACCTAGAACTGAAGGTGCATCTGATAGAGCGCCTAGACGTTCTGAAAGCTTTGGTGATTCACCAAGACCAAGAAGACCAAGAAGAGACTAACATTTAGTTAATTTTCTTATAATTATATAGAGAAACTACAAAATATTTAATCCTCTTTTATTACTTTTAAAGTTTTAAATGAGTTTATGAAATATTTTGTAGTTTTCTTTTTTTTAGTACTATCTGCAACCGCTTTTGCACAAGTTATAGAACATTCCCAAAGAGTTAATGGTATTATTATCAACAACAATTCTAAGCTGCCTTTGTCTAATGTAAATATCATCAACATCAACAAAGTAAGAGGCGCCACTACCGATTCGAGAGGGTATTTCGAAATTGATGTACAACCAAACGATACTTTACATTTTACTATCTTAGGCTTCCAATCTTTAAGAGTTCGGGTTACAAATGACTGGATAAAAAATAAAAGCACGAAAATTCAACTTACCGAAAAAGCAATCGCATTAGAGGAAGTAGTCATCAGACCTTTCAATTTAACGGGATATCTCGAAGTTGATTCAAAATTAATTCCAACAAAAGAAAACTACCGTTATAGTATTTCCGGATTAACACAAGGTTATGAAGCAGGTGAATATTCTCCAAATGCCTTTGGAAGAGTACTTGGTTCTATCTTTAACCCAGCGGATATGCTTTATAACTTCTTTGGTAAAAACCCAAAGGAACTCAAAAAGCTAAAAGAAATGAAAAAGGATGATACGGTTCGAAATCTACTCGAATCTAAATTTGACAGAGAAACGATATCTGTACTTCTTGGTGTGGATAAAAATGAATTAGCCGAAATTTTGCAACGCTGTAATTACTCGGAAGCATTTATACAAACAGCAAATGATTTACAAATTATGGATGCCATAAGTGGCTGTTATGAAGAATATAAAATTCTGAAGAAAAAATAACATAACGTCTACAGGTTTAATCTAAAGACAATTCCAATCCTCAATTACAAAAGTAGTTGGGGATTTTTATTTTAAAATACTTAAATTTGGGTTTTAGCTAAAATTTAATTAATCCATTAAACATAATCCATGTCTGACATACCTTTTCAAGCCATAAATTGGGACAAAATAGAAAGAACAGAACATAGAGGGGAAACAGGAACCGCTTATTGGCAAACTTTGCAATTAGGAGGACTCCGAATTCGGAAAGTTATTTATTCTGACGGTTATTTAGCCGATCATTGGTGCCAAAAAGGACATATTGTACATTGTCTCGAAGGGACTTTTATTAGCGAAATGGAGAATGGAGAACAAACAAATCTATCTAAAGGAATGACTTATGTAGTTTCTGATGATTTAAGCTCTCATCGCTCTATTGTTACTAATGGAGTGGAATTACTAATCATCGACGGGGATTTTTTGAAATAATATTTAAAACAAATCAAAATATTATATACATTTACTTACATCAAAATTAAAAACAAAATTTAAATACCTACATCATGGCAAAAAGTCAAGACGCAAAGAAAACTTTGAAAAAAGAACCTTTA
Organism: Flavobacterium esculini; assembly: GCF_048284325.1. Taxonomy (NCBI): domain Bacteria; kingdom Pseudomonadati; phylum Bacteroidota; class Flavobacteriia; order Flavobacteriales; family Flavobacteriaceae; genus Flavobacterium; species Flavobacterium esculini. Next base: position 226,036 of record NZ_JBLVPI010000004.1, read on the forward strand.
AAAACGGCAAAAGAAAAGAAAGAAGAAAAAAGAGATAAGAAAAACAGTCCTAAAAGAGACTAATTTTTAAAAATTTTCAGTCGCAGTCTCAGTTTTCAGTTATTCTTAATATCATAAGTAGGAACTGAAAACTGCGACTGAAAACTGAATACTATTTAACCGGAATATTGGCTAAAATTTCCAAAACAAATTTCCAAAATTTCTGAGAAGAAGAAATACTCGCTCTTTCATCTGGCGAATGCGCTCCGTGAATTGTCGGTCCAAAAGAAATCATATCCATGTCAGGATAATTAGTTCCCAGAATTCCACATTCTAATCCTGCGTGACAAGCCACAACTTTTGGTTTCTCGTTATTTTGTTTTTCGTAAATGGCAACCAGAACGTCTAGAATCTCCGAATTTACATTTGGAGTCCAGCCCGGATAAGAACCGGAAAGTTCCACTTCACAACCTACCAATTCGAAAGCGGAACGCAAAGAATTAGCCAAATCATATTTAGACGTTTCTACAGAAGAACGAGTCAAACATCCTATTGAAATTTCACCATCTTTGATGATTACTCTGGCAATATTATTAGAAGTCTCCACCAGATTTTCCATATCAGCACTCATGCGATACACTCCATTATGTGCTGCGTAAATTGCTCTGATAATTCCTTCCTGAACACCTAAATCCATTACTTTTTTTGGCAAATCGCATTTCACGATTTCGATAGTTAAGTTTGGTTCCGTAGTTTTAAATTCATTTTTGATATCATTAATGATTTCTTGCATATCAAAAATATAAGCTTCGTCAAACATTTCGGAAATAATTACTGTAGCAACACTTTCTCTTGGAATAGCGTTACGTAAACTTCCTCCATTGATTTCCACTACTTGCAAACCGAAGTTTTCAAAAGCATCAAATAACAAACGGTTCATTATTTTATTGACATTACCCAAACCTTTATGGATATCCATACCTGAATGCCCGCCCTTCAATCCTTTTACAGTGATAATATGTCCAACAGACCCTTCCGGAACTTCTTCTTCATGATAACTTCTTGTAGCCGTTACATCGATTCCTCCGGCGCAACCAATGTCAATTTCATCATCCTCTTCTGTATCTAAATTCAACAGGATTTGACCTTGAAGAATGCCTCCTTTTAGATTTAAAGCGCCAGTCATTCCAGTTTCTTCATCAATTGTAAACAAGGCTTCAATAGCAGGATGCGGAATCTCTTTACTTTCTAAAATCGCCATAATTGCGGCAACTCCAAGACCGTTATCAGCACCAAGTGTAGTTCCGCGCGCGCGAACCCAGTCTCCATCCACATACATATCTATCCCTTGTGTATCAAAATCAAAAACGGTATCTGCATTTTTTTGATGCACCATATCCAAATGGCCTTGAATCACAATCGCTTTACGGTTTTCCATTCCTGGAGTAGCCGGTTTACGAATAATAACATTCCTGATTTCATCTTCAAAAGTTTCCAATCCCAGACTGTTTCCGAAATTTTTCATAAACTCAATTACACGCTCTTCTTTTTTAGAAGGACGGGGCACCGCGTTTAAATCGGCAAACTTGTTCCAAAGTACTTTTGGTTCCAAATTTCTTATTTCTTGACTCATTTATTTTTGTTTGAGGTTTACCATTTACAAGCCCCAAAGTTACAAAGTTTAAATTCTTTTCGATACTAATTGATATTGTAATTATCTTTACATATTCAAAGTTCATCCAGTGAAACCAAAATATTTTCTTTCCTTCTTTCTTTTAGTACAAATACTGTTTTTGCAGATTATTCCTTTTTTTCCAGAATATGTCGAGCAATTTTACAGCAATGGCTTATATCCTATTATTGCTACATTTTCGAGAATTGTTTTTGGCACAATTCCTTTTTCTGTGGGTGATTTCATTTATTTCATTGTAATTTCACTTATATTAATATGGTTTTGGAACAAACGAAAATCCTGGAAACAAGCTTGGAAAAACAACATTCTGTCTATTTTAAGTTATCTTTCCGTTTTTTATTTTTTATTCCATATTCTTTGGGCTTTCAATTATCACCGACAACCACTTTTTGAGAAAATGGCAATTAAAAAAGAGTATTCGGATGCTGATTTATTGGCTTTCACCAAAAAATTAATCATTAAAACTAACGCTGTTCAAGGTCAGATTACAAAAAACGACAGTTTAAAAGTGGTCTTCCCTTACTCGCAAGAACAGGTTTTTGAAATGAATTTAAATGGTTATAAAAACCTATCCAATCAATACCCCTATTTTACTTATAGTCATTTGAGTACTAAAAAATCGATTCTCAGTTTGCCTTTGGCTTATATGGGTTTTGGCGGCTATTTGAATCCGTTCACAAATGAAGCCCAAGTAAATTATCTTGGACCTATGTATAGTTTTCCAATGACAACCAATCACGAAATGGCTCATCAAATGGGCTATGCCAGTGAAAGCGAATGTAATTTTATTGGATTTTTAGCCTCAGTAAAAAACAACAATTTATACTTTCAATATTCTGGATACAGCATGGCTTTACGCTATTGTTTAAGCAATTGGCAAATTCGAAATGAAAAAGTATTTAAACAATTGCTAAAAACTGTTCATCCGGGAATTTTGAAGAACTACAAAGAAAGTGACCATTTCTGGAAGCAATATGAAACCCCTATTGAAACTGGTTTTCATGCTTTTTATGACAATTTCCTGAAATTAAACCAACAAAAAGATGGCATGGAAGGATATAGTAAATTTGTGAATTTGATGGTGAATTATTATAAAAAAGACAATCGACTATAAACGTGAACCGCTTATAGCCTATTTCTTTTATAAGTTTTTATCTGAATTATATTTTTTCAAGCAACAATCCTGTAGCTGTAAGTCCTGGCCCAAATGCCATTGCAACAACTTTTGTTCCTGATTTTATGTTGGAATCATTTACAATTTCATTAAAAATATGAGGAATCGTTGCCGAAGACATATTTCCCAGGCGGCGTAAAATTTCATAAGACCAAATTGCTTGGTCTTTAGACAATCCAACGGCATCTATAACATAATCTATGATTTTTGGTCCTCCAGGATGTATTGCAAAATGCATGTTGTCTTTATGTTCTTCAAGATCTACACCTCCTTTTTTGCAAAGCGTAGTCAAAAACGGTTTGATATTTTTACGAATAAAAACGGGAACGCGTTTGGAGAGTGTCATTAAAAAATTATATTCCCCTAAATCCCAAGACATGTCCTCTAATGAATCAGGAATAATTACCTCATGAGCCGCGACAATTCGCAATCCTTTTTTCTCCGGAAATGCATCATCTTGCATAAATGATTCCTCATCGAATAAAGAATATCCTATGAATCCATCTGCAAAAAGGGAGCAAATCATGGTATTTGAATTAGAAAACTCAACTAAATTTAAATGGGCCGACAATAATTCCGTGTGAACTATATCTACTCTCCCTTTAGTTTCGCTAGAGCATAGCAAACTTCTGCCGGTACGAATTGCTGGAAAAGCACCGTAACATCCCATATGATAGGAATGAGTAACTTGAACCGTTTCCCAATCTCTTTCAATAACGGCTTCCTGAGCAACACTGGGAGAAGAATAACCGGAACAAGTAACATGAATTAAATTTTCAGGGCTCGAAATTGTATTTGAATAAAACTCATCAAAAACATATCCCATTTTTCTTTTAAACCATTCCATCCGAACCTCTATTTTAGGTCCAGAAAGATTTCCAGGTTTAATTTCAAAACCGACAGGTAAATGGTATTCAGAAGGCAAAGTAATATCCATTTCATTTTCAATAAAATTATCCACATCTTCAAAAATCAAAATTTGTCTGCTATTGATACTTTCTGAAGAAACCGAATACTTATCTACATGCTCAGATATAGACTCAAAACTTGCAGGCTCAACACCATCATTCTTTGAAATACCCGATTGTGGGTGATTTTGAAAATAGTAATAGAGAAATTTTGTGTACTGATTGAGCTTTGTTTGATCTATTAATTTTCCCACCAAAATGGGATGAAAATTGGAAAGGATAACATTTTTCATTAAGTATAACTTTGTTTATTTTTATAAAATTAATTTAAATTTTATTCGAAAAACAATGTCAATAATTTGTTAAAATTACAAAAACGTAAATGCTTGATTTACAAATACTTAGAAAAGCCATATTTTTGTTAAAATACTATAAATCAATACATTGTAAGAATGATTTTACATCAAAAAAAAGCACTGATTATCATGCCTGTAAGAATGCCATCACAACTTTTTAATATTAAATTTTAAAGTAATAATCGCTAATTACGATAGTGTTTAATTTGCACACAAGAAGCATTTTCTAAATTTATTTCAGTTCCCGATTTTTTCAACAGACCCGTAACTAAATTTCGTTTAAAAACGACTACATTACCACTTGTTTGATTCGCTGCTATCAAGAACTTTCCAGTAGAATCAATAGTAAATATCCGTGGAGTTTTACCAAAAGTAGATTGATACCCTACTGTTTTTAAAGTACCATTGCTTTCTATAGAAAATATTGCAATATTATTTTCTTCCCCACGATTAGAAGCATATAGAAAACGTCCATCAGGTGAAATGTGAATATCTCCACTACTAAACCCTTCTTTTAATGCATCAGTATGGGTATTAATTCTTTGAATTGGATCTAATTTTCCATTCCCATAGGCATAAACACTTATGGTCCCACTGATTTCTTCAATGCAATAAGCAAATTTCCCGTCAGGATGAAATGTAAAATGTCTTGGTCCGCTTCCTAATGTGGTTTGCGTAAAAGGATATTGATTTTCTGAAAGTGGTTGTTTTTTAGTAGAATTAAATCGATAACTTCTAATTTTATCGGCACCTAAATCAGGTAAAAACACAAAATCATAATTCGGAGAAAATACCGCCGAATGTATGTGGGAACGCTCTTGCCTTTCCTTGTTAATACTGCCTTCTGAATAGGAAAAATTTTGAACAATTGGATTTATTTTACCACCTGCAGTTATTGGATAAACAGAAACACTTCCTTGAGTATAGTTAGCATTAACGAGCCATTTTCCATTTTTATGAACCGAAAGATATACTGGGTTTTCACCACCACTTTTTTGACTGTTAATAAATGTTAGCGTCTTCTTTTTAGGTTTGAATTCAAAACTACTGACACTTCCTGCATTTGGTGTTCTTGTTTCTGTACAGACAAAAACATATTTTCCATTTGGAGACACTGTTAAATAGGAAGGGTTTAGTATATTTTTGACAGTTGTAATTTTCTTTAAATTACCCGTCATTGTATCTAATTGAAATACATATATTCCTTCTTTATTTTTATCCGAATTATAAGAACCTACAAATACATAACTATTTTGCGAATAGCAATTAAAGCTAACAAATAATGTAAAGAAGAAAGTTGCAATAGTTTTAACCATTTTTGATTTGAAATATAAGAATTTAGAATCACCTCTAAAATCGATTTTTTTTACACCTCATCACTCGTAAAAGTCGTGAAACTTTTCTTTTTGTACGGGCGGATAATTAATCGTCCTTCCCGGTCAAAACGAATGTAGTTGTACACCCAATTCAAGAAAACTACCGCCTTGTTTTTGAAGCCAATAAGCGAGAACAAATGGACAAACATCCAGACAAACCAGGCAAAAACGCCACTGAAATGGTATTTTGGCAAATCGACTACCGCTTTATTTCTTCCTATGGTTGCCATGGAGCCCTTGTCATTGTATTCAAAAGCTTCCATGGGTTGTTTTCTAATTAAATTAATTATGTTTTCTCCCAACAATTTCCCTTGTTGCATAGCAGGTTGTGCCATCATGGGATGTCCTTGCGGATACGCTTCGGTTTCCATGGATGCAATATCGCCCAAGGCAAAAATATTGTCATAGCCTACTACTTGATTGTATTTGTTTACTCGAATACGCTCTACTTTTTCGATCAAGGATTCAGCGTCCAAACCCGCAACTATAGCACCTTGTACACCCGCAGTCCAGATTACCGTGGCAGTTTCAAATGTCAAATCAGAATTGGTTATTATCGTTCGTCCGTCATAATTAGTAACACGCACGTTTTTCCAGATTTTCACCCCCAAACTTGTTAGAAATTTTTCGGCGGCTTGTGAGGAATCCTCGCTCATCGTGTTTAGAATTCTGTCGCCACTTTGTATTAGGTTAATTTCCATTTTGGCAATATCAAGATCGGGATAATCTTTTTGCAAGATGGCTTTTTTCATTTCAGCCAAAGCGCCAGCCAGCTCTACTCCCGTTGGTCCACCACCAACGAGTACAAAATTAATAAGGCTATTTCGTTCGGCTATATCAGTGGTTAAAACGGCTTGTTCGAAATTTTCGAGAATAAGACTGCGAATATTGAGCGATTGTGGTATGGTTTTCATAGACATACTGTTGCGCTCTATTTCTTTGTTGCCAAAATAATTAGTTTTGGAACCCGTCGCTATAACGAGATAATCATAACTCAGTTCCCCGATTTCAGCAATCACTTTTTGGTTTTTAGTATCAATTTCTGCTACAGTAGTCAATCTAAAATAGACATCATCGTATTCCTGAATTACTTTCCGGATAGGATACGCGATGGAACCCGCTTCGAGTCCGCCAGTCGCTACTTGATACAATAGGGGTTGAAAAGTATGGTAGTTGTGTTTGTCCAAAAGAACAACTTGGACATCTTTATTTTTTAGTTTTCTGGCCAGTGCAAGTCCTGCAAAGCCTCCTCCTATGATGACTATTCTGGGTAAAGCTGAATCAGGGATGTTCATATTTAAAAAGTTCTGAATTGTTGGTACTCAAAGATACAATGTTTTACAACCTTGAATTCTAACAATTATTATCAAAATTTTTGTTTTTGGAAAAAGTTCTTTAGAAATCTAAACATGTCAATTAGCCCCGATGGCAATGGAAATCCTTTCTAGTCCTGATTTTTTTTCAGGACTGGAAAGATTGCAATGCACAGCGGGAGGAATCATTATCATGGATGCTAAAATTTGTGCTTCCAGAAAAAAAAGGCTACTTTGTAACAAAATCTATCTTTGGATTACTAACGTATATATGAGTGATAATTTAGAACATTCTTTTGTAAAACAGTTGCAGGAAAATCAGAATATAATCCACAAAATTTGTAGATTGTATACTAATGGCGATGATGCACACAAGGATTTGTTCCAGGAAATCACGATTCAGCTCTGGAAAGCATTTCCAAAATTTAGGGGTGACAGTAAATTTTCGACTTGGGCCTATCGGGTGGCTTTGAATACTGCAATCACTTTATACCGAAAAACCAAGCGATCCATAAGTACCATTGAGTTTGAAGGGCGGCAACATTTTTTGAAAGATGTTGAGTATAATTATGAGGAAGAGGAGCAGATAAAGCTCCTGTATAAGGCGGTTTACCAGCTGAATGATATTGAAAAAGCACTGGTTTTTATGTATCTGGAAGACAAAGATTATACCGAAATAGCCGAGACATTAGGAATTAGTGAAGTGAATGCCCGAGTGAAAATGAATAGAATAAAGGGGAAATTAAAAAAAATATTAAATCCATTAGGAGTATGAAAGAGCTGGATTTATTAAAAAAAGATTGGCAGAAGAATGATAATTCTTTTGAACAAGTTTCGGAAATAGAGATTTACAAAATGATTCATAAAAAATCATCTTCGATAGTGAGATGGATTTTGATCATCAGTATTTTGGAGGTTTTATTGTGGACATCAATTAGTGTCCTTTTTAATTCGGATGATTATTTAAAAAAAATCAAGCACGATGAGTTAATCCAATATTTTGAGGCATTAACTATTTTAAATTATGGCGTGATATTGGTTTTTATCTATTTATTTTATAAAAACTACATCTTGATTTCGACAACGGCATCCACAAAACAGTTGATGAAAGACATTCTAAAAACCCGAAAAACAGTCCAATATTATGTTTGGTATAATCTTGCCATGATTGTTTTTAGCCTAATTATTGGTTTTGTGATTGCCTTTTCTTACAATCCTGATGTAAGTATTTTGAAGGATAAAATTGCCAACGACGGAAAGATAATGGTTCTCACGATAGGCATTCTAATTTTGACTATCGCTGTATTTTTTGGGATATTCTGGTTGTTTTACAGGTTATTGTATGGAATCTTATTAAGAAAATTGTACGCTAATTATAAAGAATTAAAAAAAATAGATTTGTAATTCTAAAAAAGAGTTCGCAATGAACTCTTTTTTATTTATTAATATTCCCAACGACGGGTTTTATTCAATTCTTCCTGTTCTTTAATTATTTCGGCTGGAATAACTTTTAAAAACGAAGGATGTTGTTCAATAGCATATTCTACTTTTTCAACGATTTCATCAATTGTATCGGTATCGTAATCAATATCCAAAGGTTCTTTTATGATAAAGGACTGCAGGATTCCTTTCTTTTTCATCCGTAATCCTTTTTTATCAAACGAACGCCGGAAACCATCAATAACAATAGGAACAACAATGGGTCTATGTTGTTTGATAATATGAGCCGTTCCTTTTCGAACGGGTTTGAACGATTTTGTAGTTCCTTGCGGAAAAGTGATTACCCAGCCATCTTTTAGTGCTATTTTGATATTTTCAGTATCATCCGGATTTATATCTTTCTTTTCTTGAACATCGACTCCCTTAGCACGCCAGGTCCGTTCTACCGAAATTGCTCCTGCATAGGCCAAAATTCTTGGTAATAATCCGGCTTGCATCGTTTCTTTGGCGGCGACATAATAAATATTCATTTTGGGCTGCCAGAGGTAACATACGTTTTTGATTGTATCATCACGCCCGCTTAAACTAGCATTAAAGACATGAAACATAGCCACTACATCGGCAAAATAGGTTTGATGATTGGAAATAAATAATACATTGGTATCCGGTAAATTTCTGATAATTTCAGACCCCTCAATTTGTAATTCATTAAATCCTCTATAGCGTCTATGCGTAATGGCTCCGAAGATTCGGATCAGCCATTTTTTTATAAATAGTATGTGCCCAAAAGGATTTCTCTTAAACAATCCCATAAAATTGTGTGTTTTTTTTTGTGAATTTGGATTACAAACGTACGAAAATTATATTTGTCGACAGTAGTCGTTTTTATGTGAACTAAATTAAAAAAAAATCAATTAAACAACTTTTTCTTACCTCATACCTTCTTTCAAAACATCTTTCAATTCACTCAACATCATAGCTGTAGCGCCCCAAACAATGTGTTGCTCAATTTTGAAAGCCGGAACAGTAATTTTACCGGCATAAGAAGTGACCATTTCAGCACTAATAATTATTTCATCACTTAAAAAAACCGACAATGGCAATTCAATTATATCTGCCACTTCGTTATAGTCGGGAATAAAACGGATTTCGGCTCTGCTAATTCCTAAAAAAGGATGTACTATAAAATTACTTGGCGGAATATACAATGCTGTAAAAGGCTTGATAATTTCTATGTCTCTGGGAAGAATCCCTATTTCCTCATGAGTTTCCCGCAAAGCCGTATTTGCAAAAACGGTATCTTCCGGTTCAAATTTGCCTCCAGGAAATGCTATTTGCGAAGAATGGGTCCCATCATACGAACTTCTTACAATTAGTACCAAATGCGTTCTTCCTTTTTTAGGGTAGAACAACATCATGACTGCTGCTTTTCTTGAATTTGTATTATCAAACATTCCATTTTTCAGAGCATCTATCCGCTCGAGAGGCGCCATTTTAATGTGCGCTTCAAATGCAGGGAGTTTTGCTTGGGCAAAATTGGGAACATATTTTAAAAAATCTTGAAAATCCATAATCAAAGTCTATTTTTGCATACCAAAAGATCTTATAAATATAGTTTAGAAAATAACGTTTAGCAAATTTTCTAAAATCAAATCAAATAAATAAAAATGTACAGTAAAGAAGAAACTCAAAAATTAAAACGAGAATTCTGGGTCACATTCGCAGAAAAATACCCTCGAAAATGGGTTCTATACGATACCAAAATAAAGGATTTCTCTTTCAAGTTTTATGTAGATAATAAAAAAGCCCAAGTTTTAATAGATATTGAGCATCGTAACGATGAAAAACGAATTGCCTATTTTGAAAAAATAGAAGCATTAAAAAACATTTTGGAAGACGAATTCATAAAAGATTTGGTTTTCGAAAAAGACTATACTCTAGAAAACGGTAAAACTATCAGTCGCATTTGGGTTGAAAAATTAGGCGTCGGTGTAAGCAATCGCAACTATTGGGATGAAATTTTTGATTTCTATCAGGAGAAAATGAATGCTCTGGAATTATTCTATAGGGAGTATGATGAATTTATAAAAGATATTGAGAAAATTTAGGGCGTGACCCGTTGAGAAAACGGGTCGGGCTGTACGTTACAAGTCCTCGCTCTTCCTTTGTCAGGCTGTGGGCTTTTCACTACCATCCCTCACGCAACATAACAAAATCACAATTCTATTTTACCGAATTCAAATTGACATAAAAAAATCTGCTTAAAGCGGATTGTTCATTACATATTGAAAATATTATAAACTACAATTCTATCATCATAATTGATGTACAGTTGTTTCCTATTGTCTTGTTTTTTTCGGGTAATGATGGAAAGTGTACAATCATCTCCATTATTGTCTTTACAAGTGAATGAATAAACTATATCGGTCTCATTCTCTTCTGTGGCTTGATACTCTATAATTTCAAACAATTGAATAACTTGGGAATAAATTACAATTCTGTTTTTATTGGTGTCCAAAGTGACTAAAATATTAACCAAACCCAAATCAGACCATTTTCCCCATTTTCCATTTTCTTTTTTTTCTAAAACACTAAAACCTGAAGTTTTAAACTTATAGTTTTGGCTGTAGGAATATTGCAGACCTAACATAAAAAGCAACATTACAACTATTTTTTTCTTTGTCATTATTTAAAAATCAAAATTCATTACTTCTCTTATAGCCTTTTCAAAATCAGCTATCATTTCTTCAACGATAGCTCCCGCCGGTTTTATCTCGTGAATTAATCCCGCCACTTGGCCTATTTCTAATTCTCCTTCGATTAAATCACCCTCAAACATACCCCGTTTTGCTCTCGCTCTTCCTAACAAACTGATTAAATCTTCTTTTGTGGCGCACTTTTCATACAAATACTGAACATCCTGATAAAATTTATTTTTAATCAATCGAACAGGAGCGAGCTCTTTCAAGGTCAATTGCGTATCGCCTTCTTTAACATTTATAATTGTTTCCTTAAAATTTTCATGTGCAGATGATTCTACCGAAGCAGCAAATCTACTTCCTACCTGAACTCCGTCTGCTCCTAATACCATAGCGGCAAGCATGCCACGACCGGTAGCAATACCTCCGGCAGCGATCAACGGAATGGTAATTTTTTCTTTCACCATGGGAATTAAAGTAAAAGTAGTAGTTTCCTCTCTTCCGTTATGTCCTCCTGCTTCAAATCCTTCGGCAACTATGGCGTCAACACCTGCATCCTGAGCTTTCAATGCAAAAACAGAACTACTGACCACATGTACTACCGTTATGCCATTTCCTTTCAAATGAGAAGTCCATATTTTTGGATTTCCAGCTGATGTAAAAACGATTTTTACTTCTTCATCAACAATAATTTTCATGATTTCTTCCATGTTGGGATACAACATCGGAATATTTACTCCAAAAGGTTTTGAAGTTGCTTTTTTACATTTTTGAATGTGTTCCCGCAAGACTTCAGGATACATAGAACCCGCTCCTATCAATCCTAAACCTCCCGCATTACTCACCGCACTTGCTAATTTATAACCGCTATTCCAAATCATTCCTCCTTGAATAATTGGATATTTAATTTTGAAAAGCTCCGTGATTTTATTCATGTGCTATGTGATGCTGTTATTGTTTTATTATTTTTCCGCTTTTATAAAAAGAATTTGATTCTACTTTGTATATGTAAATCCCTTTACTCAATGCTTTCAATGAAATACTGGCCGATTCAATTGTAATTTCTTTATTCAGTACTTTTTGACCTGAAATAGAATAGATACTAACCATCGCTCTATCTAATCCAACTGGTAATGAAATTGTAATAAAATCAATTACCGGATTTGGATAGATTATAAAATCATCCGAAAAAGTGTTCAACGATAACCCGTTACTCACCGCTAAATTAAAATCTGGAATACCGTAACCATATTGATTATCAGGCACCGTATACCTGTCAGCCGATTTTATAATTAATTGGCGAATTTCGATATTGGTTTTACTGGGATTTGCCTGCCATAAACAAGCAATCATTCCTGCCATAATAGGACTGGAAAAAGAAGTTCCATTTGCATATACAATATTTCCAAATTCATCAGACAAAACATCCGATTGTCCTTGGGCCATAACGTCCGGTTTTATCCTACCATCAGACGAAGGTCCAATGGAACTAAATGAAGCCAATACCTCGGAAGATTTCACCGCTCCAACAGCAATTACAGATACAGCATCGGCGGGTACAGCAATATAAGGATCAGCTGTTCCTCCTGAATTTCCGGCTGAAACCACCACAATCATTCCTCTACTAAACGCAATTTCAGCACCACGCGAAATAAAAGCTGTCGTTCCATTCATCTCGCTGTAGGTATGGTTGTAAGTGCTTTTATCGTATTCAAAATAGCCTAGAGAAGTGTTTATAATATCAACTCCCAAACTATCTGCTCTTTCAGCTGCTTCAACCCAAAGGGATTCTTCAACAGGGTTTTCGGAAGTATCATCTTCGGTGATAAATAAATAATAAGAAGCATCTGGCGCTGTTCCCACCAATGAATTTTCTTTGTAACCACCCATTGAAGAAAGTACTGATGTACCGTGCGAAGCTCCAGTGTAAAAATCTGGATTTCTTAAAACAAAATTATAACCTCCTAAAATTTGATTATTATCTCGTAATCTTTGAAAAGGTTGCGCTGTGTTAACACCGGGAAATCCAGCGTCTAAAACCGCAATTATTTTCCCTGCTCCGGTATAATTATGTTGGTGCAATAGCTGTCCGTTAAGCATCTGAATTTGATTTGCAGACGTTCCGTAAGCGTAATCAATTTTGGTTTTCTTACTTTTAGTTACCTTTTTAATTTTAGTTGACTTCGTTATTTTACCTGTTTGATTGAGTAATTTATCTGCAAAATCAACTTTAGTTACAAAAGGAAACGTTTTTAATGAATTTATAATTGCCTGTGTTCCTCGAACATGAATTGCATTCAACCATTTGGATTTTGCCTTAACAGTAATTCCTGCAACTGCTTTTACTTGACTGACGTATGATGATTCAACAGGAACATCTTTAAAATCTAAAACTATATTCTGATTCGTTCTTCTGTCCAAAGCTCTTTGGGAAAGCATCAGTAAAGGGGTACTTATATATGATTGAGAATTGGGTTTGGTATTGAAATATACCCAAGCATCTTCTTGAGAAAAACCAATAGAAGTAATGAATAAAAAAAGAAGTAAATAGATTTTTACCATAATAATATTATTTCTTTAAAACATAAAAAAACCAATAAAAATCTATTACTTAAGCACCAAAACAGCTGTTTTTGTGGCGTTTTACAAATAAAGTACTAAGCTAAGAAATTACTCCCGAACCAACTAATTCTTCTTCTAAATACCAAGCAACAAACTGTCCTTCGGTTATTGCGGATTGTGGTTCTTTAAATGCAACAAACATGCCGTTCTCAAATTGATGTAATGTGGCACTTTGTAAAGGTTGTCTGTAACGTATTCTGGCCATAACATCCATGGTTTCGCCATTGGCCAAAGCCAAATCTTTACGAATCCAATGCACTTCAGATTTTTCTATCTGCAATGCTTTCTTGAACAATCCCGGATGTTGACTGGTTAATCCGGTATAAATTGTATTGGTTGCCACATTTGTAGCGATGATAAATAATGGATCCGTTGTTCCGCCTACATTCAATCCTTTTCTTTGTCCAATGGTAAAATAATGAGCCCCTTGATGTTTCCCCACTTTTTTTCCCATTTCTGGAGTATATGGAAGTTTTCTTGCATCGAAAGCTAAATCCTCTTCCAGAGTTAGACCTTCTTGTTTTTCAGAATTGTAAACCGAATCATTTTTATCAATTTGAATAATAAGGCCATCTTTAGGCTGCAATTTTTGTTGTAAAAACTCTGGCAAACGTACTTTCCCAATAAAACATAACCCTTGAGAATCTTTCTTTTCGGCAGTAATCAAATCCATTTGGGCAGCAATTTCCCGAACTTCCGGTTTGGTCAATTCTCCAATTGGGAATAAAGATTTTGCCAATTGCTCTTGTGACAACTGACAAAGAAAATAGGATTGATCTTTGTTGGTATCGGCACCAGCTTTCAATTGATAAACGGTTTCACCATTGACTTCAATTTCGCTTTTTTGACAGTAATGTCCTGTTGCCACATAATCGGCTCCAAGACTTAAAGCAATTTTCATGAAAACGTCAAATTTTATTTCGCGGTTACAAAGTACATCAGGATTTGGAGTTCGCCCTTTTTCATATTCGTTGAACATATAATCAACGATTTTCTCTTTGTATTCTTCGCTTAAATCTACGGTTTGAAAAGGAATTCCTAATTTTTCAGCCACAAGCAATGCGTCATTACTATCTTCCAGCCATGGACACTCATTAGAAATAGTAACAGAATCATCATGCCAATTTTTCATAAAAAGACCTATAACTTCATAGCCTTGTTGTTGCAATAAATAAGCAGCAACACTCGAATCTACACCTCCGGAAAGTCCTACAACAACACGTTTCATCTTCAAAAAATTATAATTTTATAAGGGTGCAAAGTTACAAAGATTTATAATAGGAAAAGGAATAGAATAAATAACGCCTAATTCTTTTTTTTGTTTGATACAGTCTTCATAAATCCACCTCGATTAGCTACTCTTTCAATCGAGTGCTGAACGATTAAGGCCCCTATTGCGTACATATTATAAAGTTCATAAATAGCAGTGCTGATTTGGAACTCTTTGCTTATTTTTTCTAATTCCTTTTTTCTTTCGGTTAGTTGTTCTTTAGCCTTATACAAATCAACATCATTACGAACAATTCCAATATTCTGACGCATTAGAAGTTGTAATTCTGCTTTCATTTTTGCTATTTGACTCACATCCATTTTAGGTCTTTCAACTGATTCCCAATCTGAAATAATACCTTCGAATGGAAGATTTCCAACTGAAGTATTAGCCAAATAATAGTATATCTTCTCCGAATACACAAGCGCTTCCAACAATGAATTCGACGCTAATCGATTCGCACCATGCAATCCTGTTTGAGAACATTCCCCACAAGCAAATAAATTGGTTACCGTTGTTTTTCCATTTTTATCTACCATAATCCCACCACAAAGATAATGTTGCGCAGGAATTACGGGAATCCAGTCTTTTGGAATTTCGATTCCGATACTTTTACAACGCTCATAAATCATGGGGAAATGTTTTGTAAAAGCATCTAAATCCAAATGAGTACAATCCAGATAAACACAATCGTCACCTGATTTTTTTAATTCTAAATCAATGCTTTGCGAAACAATATCTCTTGATGCTAATTCGCCTCTTTTATCATAATTTAGCATAAAACGGACTCCTTTTTTAGTACGCAAATAAGCACCAAATCCTCGAACCGCCTCTGAAATTAAAAATTTAGATCCTGAAGAAGAATCATATAAAGCAGTAGGATGAAATTGAATAAACTCCATATCTCTTATGATGGCATTCGCACGAAAAGCCATTGCAATTCCATCTCCGGTAGCAATTACAGGATTAGTCGTATGACCGTAAAGATGACCAATACCCCCAGTTGCTAATACCGTAAATTCAGATTTGAAAGTAATAATTTCTTTTGTTTTTTCATCTAATGCATAAGCACCAAAACAAGCATTATTCTGGGTTATTAAGTCAAGTGCAAAATGGTGATCCAGAACAGAAATATTCTCTTTTTGATGCACCTGTGCTAAAATAGCACGTTCAATTTCATGACCGGTTTGATCTTTATGATGCACCACCCGGTTTTGAGAATGGCCGCCTTCTTTACCTAAATCAAAATTACCCTTGGTGTTTTTATCAAACTTGGCCCCCCATTCTATTAGTTCTTTCAACCGTTTTGGACCTTCAGTGACAACCATTTCAACTACAGAAGCATCACATAAGCCGTCTCCACAAATTAAGGTGTCTTCGATGTGTTTTTTATAGGAATCCTCTGTTTGGTCAGTGACTATAGCAATACCACCCTGAGCATATTTTGTGTTGGATTCATCGGCATTCGACTTGGTAATTATCGTGATTTTTCTATCGGGAAATCGATCTGCTATTTTTATGGCAAAAGTCAATCCTGCCACGCCAGAACCGATAATTAGATAATTGGTTTTAATCATTATTTTGACAATTCAAGCATTCGTTCAATGGGAAGTAAGGCTTTTTTTCTAATATTTTCAGGAACATCAATCTCCGGACTTTCGTGAACTAAGCAATCGTATACTTTTTGTAAAGTATTCATTTTCATATAACCACATTCACTACAAGCACACGTATTATCCTCTTTAGCGGGAGCTGGAATTAATATTTTATGAGGTACTTCCTGTTGCATTTTGTGCAAAATTCCAACTTCGGTGGCGACTATGAATTTATTGTTAGGATCCGTTTTTACATAATCAATCATTCCGGCTGTCGAACCAATATAGGCTGCCGTTTGCAAAATATGCGTTTCCGATTCGGGATGCGCAATAATTTTGGCATCAGGATGTTGTTTGTGAACTTCAATTAATTTGTCCAATGAAAAAGCTTCATGAACCACACAAGAGCCGTCCCAAAGCAGCATGTCTCTGCCTGTTTTGCTGATGATGTATTTACCTAAATTCTTATCCGGCGCAAAAATAATAGGCGTTTCTTTAGGAATGGATTCTACAATTTTCAAAGCATTCGATGATGTACACACTATATCGCTCAATGCTTTAATTTCGGCAGAGCAATTCACGTACGTAATAACAATATGATCGGGATGTTCATTCTTAAATTTCTTGAATAAATCCGGAGGACAAGATTCTGCTAGTGAACAACCTGCTTTCAAATCGGGAAGAATCACTTTTTTGGATGGGTTTAAAATCTTAGCTGTTTCAGCCATAAAATGCACACCGGCAAAAAGAATAATATCAGCATCCACTTTCATGGCTTCTTGTGACAATCCTAAACTGTCACCTACATAATCTGCAATATCCTGAATATCGGCTTCCTGATAATAATGCGCTAAAATAACAGCATTTTTCTCTTTTTTTAATTCTAATATGCGCTCTTTAAGACTTTTCATTTCTTTTGAATTCATTAAGTATTAATTATAGTAATTCTCCAAGGAAATTGATTCGTTTAGAATACACTATAAATCTATTTATATCTTGGACTTGTTTTATTTTTTAAAGCAAATTAATACCTCAAAAAAGTACCACCAATTTGACCCGTAAAAGCTTTAAGGGAATCATTTTTTAGTAATCTCTTTAGCCAGACACTACTATTTTGATACGATTGTGAAGCAATAAAAATGGTACATAAATTCTGCATTCACAGATAGTAGAAAACATAGGTGGCTTTTTGCAAATTTATGGAAATAAGTTTTATTTTCACGCAATTACTTTGATTGTTTGAGATGTAAATCGTTTCTATGAATCCCAAAATCTTTGTTTTAAAACAAACTAGGTGCTTATTGCAAAAAGCCTTCTTTATTTTTACATAAAAAAGGCTTTTTTTACTATTTATTATTAAGATTTTGAAAAAAGATACCTAATCATAATGATTGTTCACAATACTTTCAATAATAAATATCTAAAAGGATTTTACTTCTTGAATTATCGATTAGTTTTTCAATTCTTGCATAAAATTCCTGATTGACCATAGGACAACCAAAACTTTTACAAATTGGCTGCTCCTGCTCTTCACCAGGCACTTTACTATATTTATGGATGACAATATTTCTCAGGAAAGCATTATTGTTTGATTGTTCCAATCCGTATAATTTATAGGATTTGCCAAATTTCCCATTGTAGCTAGCTCCTATATAATATTTACCTAGTGAAGTACAAAGGGAATTGGGCTCATTACTAAATAATAGCTGCCCTTCCGTTTGTGTTTGCGAACCAATCCCGTGGGCAACCAAACCTTGATCAATTATGGTATCATTTTTTAAATCATAAACAAAAAACCTGTTTTTTCCAGACTTGATTTTCATATCAATCAGAAAAACGATTCCTTTATTAAAATTTGGATTATTGGCTAGGAATTTCTTAATCACAAGAGCACGATTCAATAGTTTTTCTGCTGTTGAATCTCCTGATACGGCAATGATAGAAGGATTATTTTTAGTGTTTTTTGTTGAAATTTTATTGCTGAAAAATAACATTCCAATCAATGTTAAAACGAAAATTACGTTTCTCATTATATTGTTCTTAAATATTGTTCTATATTAATTCTTAGAGTGTCACGAAACAATTCATAACACTACATAGTTTCCTAAAACTACAAAAAAACGGATAGATGTTTACCCTAAGGTGATGTTTTCATTTTGCAAAACAAGACATTTGTTTTTTTGCCCACAATTTAACTCTTAATAACGGTTTTACAAGCTCTATTATTTTATTTTTTTGGTTTATTTTTTTGATTTAGTAGCGTTTTCAGGAAAATTCATATTCACGTCCTTTACTTTTTTTCCATTTTCGAAAAATTGCCAAATTCCTGTTTTTTTGCCATTTACAAATGCTCCTTTTGAAACTGTATTCCCGTCAGTATCTTTGAAAATTGACAAACCATTGTATTCGTTATTCTTGAAAATGGATTCTTCAAGTACAATCCCTTTTTCGGTATATTTTTTATAAATACCGTTTTTTAGGTTATTTTTATAACTGATTTCTTCAGCAATTTTACCACTCGGATAAAAAACAGTTCGCAAACCTTCTAACTTTCCATTTGCATAACTTTCAATAGTCATTACAATTTTTGAAGCTTGATGATAATACTTCCATTGTCCTTCAAATAATTTGTTGACTACTTTACCCTCGCTAACTTTATTCTTAGCCTGGTCGTAAAAAATAGTGTACGCAGAATTGTCATTAGGATTGAATTCTCTTGTGGCTATTATTGATTTTGCTTTGGTATCATCATAAAAATTAAAAACTCCCGTTTCTTTCCCATGCGCGAAAGTTCCTTCATATCGCGGCCGTTTAGATTCTTCATACAACCCTTTCCATACACCATGCTTCTTACCGTTTTGATCTAATTTATTAAAATCTGTTTGCGCCTGAAGACAAAACACATTCAAAAAAATCACAACAAATATCCCTTTTTTATAAAATGCTTTCATAATAAATAACCTTTTTATAGTAACGCCTTCTGATCGCTTAAATTATCTGTAAATAAAAAAATCCCGAAATATTTCGAGATTTTTTTATTTTTTATTTCTTTTTATCTTTCGCCTTTTGAGCTTCGGCTTGTTCCATAACTTCTTGAAGTTTTTTCTGGAATTTACCTTGTTTCTTAGGCTCTTTCAATTTATTCTCTTGTATTTGAGCGTGAATTTTATCACTGTCCACAATGTAGTTTTTAATCACAAACATAATTCCTATCGTAATCAAGTTGGAAATAAAGTTATACAAACTCAATCCAGCACCATAACTATTGAAGAAAATCAACATCATAATTGGCGAAATATAAATCATATATTTCATCATTTTTGCCATATCAGGCATTCCTTCTTGTTGTGGGGCGGCCATTTGTTGATCTCCAGAAGTCATTTTCATATAAAAGAAAATAGCTATTGCAGCCAATATTGGAAACAAACTAATGTGGTCACCATACAATGGGATATGAAAAGGCAATTTATAAATAGAGTCAAATGAAGACAAATCATCAGCCCAAAGGAAGCCTTTTTGTCTTAACTCGAAAGCGGATGGAAAAAATTGAAAGGAAGCATACATAAAAGGAAGCTGAATCAAGGCCGGAATACATCCTGCCATTGGGTTCACCCCAGCTTTATTGTATAATTTCATCGTTTCCTGCTGCTTCTTCATTGGGTCTTTTTTGAATTTTTCTCCCAATTCAGTAATCTCAGGTCGCAACACTTTCATTTTGGCCTGTGACAAAAATGATTTATAAGTAATAGGCGACATCGCAATTTTAACGATAATAGTAAAGATAATTATCGCAATTCCATAAGCGATATACGAACTTAAAAATCCGAATAATGGAATAAAAATAAATTTGTTAATCCATCCAAAAATTCCCCAACCTAAAGGAATAATTTTCTCTAAATTTTTATCGTATCCTTTCAATGTCTTATAATCCGATGGTCCAAAGTACCAACTCATTTTATAATCTACTTCACCATTGGTAAATGCTAAAGGTACATTTGCTTTAAATTGCTTGATATAAGTGGTATCAACCTTTTCATCAACAACTAATTTACTAGATTTCAAGGAAGATTTAGCAAACGGTGTATCAGTCAATAATATAGTGCTGAAAAAATGCTGTTTGAAAGCAATAAACTTGACATTTTCAGGTGTTTCTTCTTTGTCTTTTCCGTCTCCTACATAGTCGAATTTCTCACCTTCATACTCGAAATTAAGTAATGTATATCGATCTTCGTAAGCAATGCTTTTTTCTGTTCTATATGTTTTTAAATTCCATTCTAAATCCAACGGTTTAGCTGTATTCAACACTTTATTCAATCCTTGCGAACGAATATCAAAACCAACCATATACTCGCTTGGTTTCAATATGTATTTGTATTCTAAAAACTCATTTGCACCAGCTTTCAATTTCATGGACAGTATTTGATCTGCTCCAACTTTTGTTACTGTTGGTTCAAAAAACAAGTCTTTTGTATTTAAAGTACGGTTATCACTGGTTAGTAATTGCAGATTCAAATTAGCGTTATTGTCTTTAATCAATTCTACTAATTGCCCAGAACCTTTTTTAAATTTTTCGAAGTTTTTCAAAGTGGCTTCAACAATATAGCCCCCTTTATTGGCAACTCTCAATTTTACAAATTCGTTTTCGATTGTTGTAAAACCTTCTTTTGCTGAAGGAAGTGTAGCAGAATAAGCAAAATTTCCTAATGTTTTTTCCAATTGTGCCAATTGTGTAGAATCTCCAGCCACAACACCACCAACAGTTAACGGTATAATCATTTTAGCGCTTGCTTCTTTAGCTTTAGCTTCTTTGATGACCAATTCTTTCTTGGCTTTATCAGCAGCAAGATCTTTATCAGAAGGTTGATTTTGATACATTATCCAAATCAAAATACCAAAAATCAATACAAAACCTATAATCGAATTGAGGTCAAATTTTTTTTCTTCCATTATTTTATTTAAAAAAAGTTTACTATTTAAGGTATAAAGCTTTATGAATACAGCGATCGAACACTAATTCAAAAACTAAATACTATTTTTTCTTTGCCTGAACAGCGGCTGCCACAAAATTCACAAAAATAGGATGTGGGTTTGCTACCGTACTTTTATATTCAGGATGGTATTGAACGCCAATAAAAAATGGATGATCCTCTATTTCTACAACCTCAACTAAACCAGTATCCGGGTTTATACCCGAAGCTACTAATCCTGCTTTTTCCAATTGAGCTACATACTCACTATTGTATTCATAACGGTGACGGTGACGTTCAGAAATAGTTGATTTACCGTATATTTTATACGCCAAAGTATCTGGTTTCAAATCACATTTCCAAGCACCAAGACGCATGGTTCCCCCTTTATCAGTGATTGTTTTTTGCTCTTCCATCAAATTCACTACCGGATGAAGCGTTTTGTCATTCATTTCAGTAGAATTAGCTTCTGAAAGTCCAAGAATGTTTCTTGAATATTCAATAATAGCCATTTGCATACCCAAACAAATTCCGAAAAATGGAACTTTATTTTCACGGGCATAACGAACAGTTTCAATTTTTCCTTCAATTCCTCTTTCACCAAAACCTGGTGCAACAAGAATTCCGTCTAATCCAGCTAATTTCACGTCTACATTATCTGCATCGATATATTCAGAATGGATTGAAATAACATTTACTTTGGTTTCATTAGTAGCGCCTGCATGAATGAAAGCTTCCAAAATAGATTTGTAACAATCCTGCATTTCTACATATTTTCCAATCAAACCAATGTTTATAGTATGCTTAGGATTTTTTAATCTGCGTAAAAAAGTATTCCAGTTTTTTAAATCCGGAGCAGCCTTTTTAGGCAAATCCAATTTCTTTAAAGCCACAACATCAAGTCCTTCTTCAAGCATCAAATTAGGCACTTCATAAATAGTGGAAGCATCAATTGACTGGATAACGGCCTCTCTTTTTACATTACAAAACAAAGCCAGTTTATTTCGTAATTCTTCCGAAATTTCGTGCTCTGTTCTACAAACTAAAATATCCGCTTTGATACCGCTTTCCATCAAAGTTTTAACAGAATGCTGTGTTGGTTTTGTTTTCAATTCTCCGGCAGCAGCCAAATAAGGAACTAATGTCAAATGAATCACTAAACCATTATGCTCTCCTAATTCCCATACTAATTGACGAACCGATTCGATATATGGTAAAGATTCGATATCTCCTACTGTACCTCCAATTTCTGTAATAACAATATCATAATCCCCTGATTTACCAAGCAATTGCATTCTATCTTTAATTTCATTGGTAATATGAGGAACAACCTGAACCGTTTTACCAAGAAACTCTCCTCTTCGTTCTTTTTCAATAACCGAAAGATAAATTCTTCCTGTAGTAACATTATTCGCCTGAGAAGTAGGAACATTCAAAAAACGCTCGTAATGACCTAAA
Organism: Flavobacterium esculini; assembly: GCF_048284325.1. NCBI lineage: Bacteria > Pseudomonadati > Bacteroidota > Flavobacteriia > Flavobacteriales > Flavobacteriaceae > Flavobacterium > Flavobacterium esculini. Next base: position 248,886 of record NZ_JBLVPI010000004.1, read on the forward strand.
TCCAAATCTGTTTCTGCACCATCATCGGTAACATAACATTCTCCATGTTCATATGGATTTAAAGTACCTGGATCAACATTGATATACGGGTCGAATTTTTGGATAGTAGTTCTGTATCCTCTTGCTTGTAATAATTTTGCCAAAGATGCCGCTATAATTCCTTTTCCTAAAGAAGAAGTCACACCGCCTGTAACAAAAATATATTTCGTTTGATTCATTCTGTTGTTGTTTGTAATGTAGTTGTGTAAAAAACGTGGCAAAAATACAATTATAAATCGAGAAAAAGCTAATTTGAAAATGAGATAATTTGAAAATTTGACAATTCAATACTACTCCTATTTTCAAATTAGCTTTTTCCTAATTCACAAATTAAAGCGGTTTTGGATATCGCTTTTTAATATTGCGAATTAACTCCTCCAATCCATTGAGTTTTAATTCATAAATCAATTGCAATTGCTGCCCTAATTCTCCTTTTGGAAAACCTTTATTGCTATACCAAACCACATAATATTCTGGTAAATCAATAAGATATCTGCCTTCATATTTGCCAAAAGGCATTTTGGTATGAGCAAGTTTGACAAGTTGTTTTTGGTTTTGTTCCAAAGTAAGTTCCTAGTTTAAAGTTTATGTTTAAAGTTCAATCTATAAACTAAAAACTATTGCCTGAATCTGCTACCAGATTACTTCCAGTTAAAAGTAATTTGTTTCTCGATTTCGGTATTTAAACTTAAAAAAACAGGACATGTCATCGCGGTTCTTTCAAGGATTGTTTTATTCTTTTGATCCGTCGTTCCTACCATATCAAAAGTGATTACTATCGTTCCTATTCGTCTTGGCTCCGCATTCATAACTTTAGTTACTTCAGCGGTTGATCCTTTCAAATCTACTTCAATATCACGGGCTTTTATCCCCATAACGGTCATCATACAACTTGCCAAAGCATTAGCAACGGTATCGGTTGGCGAGAAAGCCTCCCCTTTTCCATTATTATCCACCGGAGCATCCGATACGATTTCTGTTCCAGATTGTAAATGTATTGACGATGTTCTTAAATCGCCTAGGTAAGTTACTTTTGATGTCATATTTTTTCTATTATTTCTCACCCCTCCCGAAACCTCGGGACTCTCCGAAGGAGAGGAAGACGAGACAGGTATGTGTTATTGTTGTTTTGTATTTTCCTAAAAACTGCGACCGAATACTGAAAATACTGCACACTAAAAACTACTTCGCTTCCTTGATGCTTAAATCGGTGTCGTAATATAAGATGTAAACCCCTTTATTAGTATATCCACCTTCTTCTTTTTTATAGTATTCAAATTTATTATCTACTTGCTCAGTTGCCATTGCATCTGCAGTTTCCTCATACTTTTTCCCTTGTGACAATCGCATCATGGTATCAAATGTAATGTCAAAACCACGGGTTGCAAAAGCACTCGGGGAAATTTTATTTTTCTTTTTAAACTCTTTTTCGAAAATTAAAGCTTCGGGAGATTCATTTTCACGAGTAACAGAAGGATACATCAATTTCAATTTTGTCAGATTCACAAAATTAATTTCATCAGTATCTAATGTTTCATTAGGTTCTAAAATAACCAACTGCACTTTATACGTTGCCATAGCACCCATCATGGTTGCCATTGTTGATTTTATCATCCCGGTATTCCCTGTTTCCATCACCACGTAGTTCATTTTGTCTTTCACAAATAAACTTTTTAAATTCTCAGGGGATAAACCTCCATTTTCAGTAAGAACAGAAAATTTTACATCTTTATGATTTTCCTTAATAAACTGAATCATTGATTCCTTTTTCTTATCTACTACAGCAATCATATTTCCACCTTTTGCTCTCATATAATCAAACATGGCGTTTTTAACTACGGTAACCGTTGGAATAGTTTGATACAAATTACTGAATGAATTTCCTAAATCTTTAGATAAAGGAGAAATCACAGGAACCTGATTCACATTCAACAATTCAGCGGTTTTTTCCACGTTAGTAAGATAAAAGGGACCAACAACAGCATCAGCATTTTCCAGATTATTTTCTTTAATTATAGAAGCAACATTGGAAGTGTTTTTAGTTTCCTGCGAATCATAAATTTTCACATCCAAAGAAAGTCCTATCTGTTTTGCCGAATCTATAGCCATCAAAGCTCCCGCATAAAAATCTAAAGTCATATTCAGAAACTTGTCTTTTTTCAAACGCATAGCCGTTGAATTAACAGTATCTCCTTCAATTTTTGGCATGTTAAAAGGCAAAAGCAACACCAGTTTCTTTCTGTCATTACCCCCCATTTTCTTTGACAAAACAGCGTATTCTTTTTTGGATTCAACAGCTGGAACAGCAATCGTTCCCGGAACCTTTAAAATCATTCCTTCCACAACACCTTGAGATAAAGCAGGATTTAGACTGATTAATTCTTCCTGAGTCATACCAAACATTTTTGATAAACTATAAAGTGTCTCTTTTGGTTTCACTTCATAATTCAGATAGTTTACAGTTGCCACAGCCTTTACAGGATTCGGTTTTGCAATTTCTTTTTTGGATTCAACCACTGGGATTGTTTTCTCCACTTTTGGTCCCGAAGTTTCGGGATTCCCCTTGATAATTAATTTATACCCAACAGGTAAATTAGAAACAATTTCAGGATTTTTTTTCTCTAATTCTGCAATCGTAATTCCATATTTTTTGGCAATGGAATATTTAGTTTCCTTTGGAAGTACCTCGTGATAAATCACTTTTTCTTGAATTACACTGGTAGTTTTCGGGCTGTTTTTGGATGGAACAACAAGGATTTGTCCAATTCTCAATCCTTCTTTTTCAAGAGTTGGATTGGCTTTCTTCAAATCTTCATCAGAAACATTGTATTTTTTTTCTATACCATAAAGCGTCTCTTTCGGAGCTACCTCGTGTGTTGCAGTTTTCACAATGACTTTGGCTTGCACCGCAACCTTTTGTTTGTTAACTTTTTTTGGAATCAGCAAAACACTGTTTGGCTTTAATCCGTTTTGAGCATCTGGGTTTAGTTGGTAAATATCAAATGGAGTAACATTGTACTTTATTGCAATCTGACTTATCGTTTCTCCTTTCTCCACTTTATGTGTTATATTTTTTTCTTGCGAAAAAACACTGTAATTAAACAACAAACCCATAATACAAATCGCAAAAAAATATTTCATCATTTTTATTTATAAATTATTCAAATCATTAATAACGGAACGGTATCAAATTTTATTGCAAAACTTGATACCGTTTATATAAAGAACATTAAAAATAATGATATTCCGAGAAGGGATTAACAAAAATTTAATCTTATTCCCACTCAATAGTTGCTGGCGGTTTTGAACTAATATCATAAACCACTCTATTTACTCCTTTTACTTTATTGATAATATCATTAGATATTTTCATCAGGAATTCATATGGTAAATGTACCCAATCCGCGGTCATACCATCCGTAGATTCAACGGCACGAAGTGCTATTACTTTTTCATACGTACGCTCATCACCCATTACACCTACACTATTTACAGGAAGTAAAATAGCTCCTGCTTGCCAAACTTTGTCGTATAATCCCCAAGATTTCAATCCTTCGATAAAAACAAAATCTACTTCTTGCAAAATTCTAACTTTCTCCGGTGTGATATCTCCTAAAATTCGGATTGACAATCCAGGTCCAGGGAAAGGATGTCTTCCTAATAATTCTGGATCAATTCCTAATGAAGCTCCTACTCTACGCACTTCATCTTTGAAAAGCATGCGAAGTGGTTCTACAATTTTTAATTTCATGTAATCAGGTAAACCTCCTACATTATGGTGTGATTTAATAGTAGCTGAAGGTCCTTTTACTGAAACTGATTCAATAACATCAGGATAAATTGTTCCTTGCGCCAACCATTTTACATCTTCTATAAGGTGTGATTCATCATCAAAAACTTCGATAAATACACGTCCAATAATTTTACGTTTGGTTTCCGGATCACTCACACCTGCTAATTCAGATAAGAAACGATCTCCTGAATCTACTCCTTTTACGTTTAAACCCATTCCTTTGTATTGGTCTAATACATTTTGGAATTCGTTTTTACGAAGCAAACCGTTATTTACAAAAATACAGTATAGGTTTTTACCAATAGCCTGGTGCAATAAAACTGCCGCTACAGTAGAATCTACTCCACCCGAAAGACCAAGAACTACTTTATCGTCTTGTAATTTCTCTTTTAATTCCGCTACCATTTCGCTAACAAAAGCGTTTGGCGTGAAATTTTGAGGAACTTCAGCAATTTTTACTAAAAAATTTTCCAGCATTTTTGATCCATCCGTAGAGTGAAAAACCTCTGGATGGTACTGAATTGCATAGGTTGTTTCGCCTTCAATTTTATAAGCCGCAAATTCGACATCATGTGTACTTGCCAATTTTACTCCGTTTGTTGGTAAAGCTTTAATACTATCGCTATGACTCATCCAAACCTGGCTGTTTTCAGAAACACCTTCAAAGAAAATTTCATCTTCTTTTATAAAAGACAAATTAGCTCTACCGTATTCTCTGGTATTTGAAGCAGCAACTTCACCACCACTAAAATGGGATAAATATTGCGCACCGTAACAAACGGCCAGCATAGGAAGTTTTCCTCTAATTTCAGATAAATCAGGATGTGGTGCATCTTCTCCTCTAACAGAAAAAGGGCTTCCTCCAAGAATTACTGCTTTATAAGATGATAAATCACTCGGAAAATGATTGTAAGGGAAGATTTCGCAGAATATATTTAATTCGCGAACTCTACGCGCAATAAGCTGTGTGTATTGCGATCCGAAATCTAAAATAAGTACGTTGTGTTGCATGCGCAAAAATACTTTTTATATTTTGAATTGAAAAATTGAATTTTAAAAAATATTTATTTAATTTTTATCTGTTTAAATAATCCGGTTGCTTCACTAAGGAGCCAACTGCCACTAATTTAGAATTGTTTATTTCTTAAAATCAACTTTAGGAAAATAAAAGCTTATTTTTGTATCTATTAATCTACTTAAAAAACAAAAAAAATGAAAACAAAGAAATACTTAGCCGTTGTAATTTTTGGCCTTCTGGCCCTCTCATGCAGTGTTATTGATAATTTATTTACCTTTTCGGTAGACAACGAAACGTCCGTTACCATTCCAGCTGGATTTCCTGTCAATATACCTTTTGAACTAAATAAAGAAATCGCTTCAAATTCCAGTACAGTATTTGAAAATAACAAAACAAAAGCGGAATTAGTTAAGGAAGTAAGAATTAAAGAGATGAAATTAACTATAACAAATCCAACTGATAAAACATTTTCCTTTTTGAAGTCAATACATATGTATATTTCCGCAAGTGACGGCAGTGACGAAATAGAACTAGCTTTTTTAGATGATATTAATTCAACCTCAAATATTATAAATCTAACTTGTACTCCAGAAAAATTAGATAAATATATTAAGGCTTCAAGTTTCAAATTAAGAGCAAGAGTTGTAACTAAAGAAACAATTACTCAAAACGTAACCGTAAAAGCGGAAATGAAATTCCAAGTTACTGCTGATCCGTTTTAACAAATCAGCAGTTTTCAATTACGTATTATTCTTTAATAATTACAAACTTCCCTTTTACTCCTGCATCCCAATTTTCCCAATAATCAGACTTAATAAGTTTTCCTTTGTCATCATAAATTTGAAATTCAGCTGTATTTCCGCCTAATGCGCCTCTATTTAAAGCTTCTATTTCGAATGTATTTATTCCTTCTTTCAGAAATATTTTAAATTCTTGATAATTTCCTTTCATTAATAATCGTTCTTGAACGACATCTGCATTCATAGTAGCTTTTGCTAAATCGCCATCAATCTGTCCAAAATCACGATATTTAATTACAAAGAATTCAGATTTTGTTCTAATCTCACCAAAATTGACATCAATTTTAACCAAAAGTCTTGAATCTTCTTTCAAACCCTCCCGAACTAATGTTTTACCTAAATCCTTTTCCATTTTATCCCTATACACATCTCCTGGATTAGCAAACTCATTTTTTGGAGTCATATCAATAGTACTTGCCTCTCCAATTTTTAATACAGAACTAGGGGTTTTTATTTCAGGGCTTTTAAAAACATTTGGAGTGTAGGTTGGTGGTATGTCAGTTTCAGGTAGAACTTCTTTTTTAAACTTCGGACTTTTATTTATAGGGGGAATTGCTTTAAACTTTTTACCAAATTCAATCTGACTATAGCTTTTTGAAGAAATACTAATACTAATTATTATAAAAAAAAGAATTTGTTTCATATGAGGTGAATATTGATAAATCAATATTTATTAAAAATTTAAAACTAAAAACACACTATTAACAACAAAAATAATATAAATTAATTTTATTTATTTATCGAATTGAAAAAAGAACATTCCTATTCTTTCATTAATAGCAGTGTTGCTTTAAAATCTATCCCAAGATTCCATTGGCTAGCAGAAATAATTTTTCCTTTATCATCATACACTTCAAATTCTGCTGTGTTAGGAGGTGCAAAACCTTCGTTCAAGGCCTCAAAATCAATCTTATTAATCCCATTTTCTAATTTTATCTGGAACCCTTTAAAATCACCATCCAAAATGACCTCATATTCAACTACCTTATCATTTAAATATACTCTAATCTTATCCCCATCAACATAAGCTGCATCGCGATATCTTACTTTAGCAGTAAGAGAACCCGTTTTAAAACTCCCTAAATTTTGATTTTTCTTATAAGTAACAACCTCTAAATTATCTACTTTTCTTGTGATTTTCTCTGGATTTATAAAATTGATTTTTGGCACATCAAGAGGGACGTCTTGCTTTTTTATAACTTTTGGAGCAATATTTTTTGGCAAATCTGCCTTTGGCGGAATTGCTTTTTTAACTTTTGGACTTATATTTTTAGGGGGTATTGCTTTAAATTTTGAGTCAAATTCATTCTGTGCATATCCGTTTAGGGACATACATATGACGGTAATTAAAAATAGAATTCTTTTCATAACTTTTTAGATTAACTGATCTGTGCTTGTAAAATTTTAAAAATAAAAAACCAAAAGTGTAAAATCATAAAAACGATATAATTTAACTATCATTTATAACATTCAATTTCCAATTTTATTACATTTTAGAACATAATATTTTCTAAAATTGATTTCTCGAAATTGAACTTTTAAATTAAAAATTAGTGTTTTTTATTTCTCATTTTTTTCTAAATTGCAAAAAATATACCAAAAATTAAATTAGGTTGTAATATTTTAAAAATCAGTTAAAAACAATTAAAATGAAAAGAGAAAACATATTGACAGGCTCACCATGGGAAGACAAAATGGGATATTGTCGCGCAGTACGTATTGGAAATATCATTGAAGTATCAGGAACAGTAGCTATAATTGATGGTGAAAAAGTAAAAGCTGACGATGCTCATGCACAAACTCTTAATATTTTAGAGCGCGTGGAAAAAGTGCTGGAAGACCTGAATGTAGGTATGAAAGACGTGATTCGTACCCGAATATTTACTACTGACGTAGCTACATTTGAAGCAGTTGCTACGGCTCATGCCAAATTTTTTAAAGACATAAAACCTACAACTGGTTTTTACGGAATTAACCAATTAGTGGCACCGGAATATTTGGTTGAAATAGAATTTACAGCAGTTATTTCAGAATAAGTAATTACTCCGTTTTTGATCTTTCAAAAAAGACACAAAATCACAAAGCAATTCAAAATCGAATTTGGTATTTTTGTGTCTTTGAGAGAAAAAAAACTACATTATAAATTCATTTCTTAGTGATTACTTATAAACAGTAGTCCCCTTTTAATGCTTTCGCAAAAAACACTTCCTCAATTCCGGCAATGAATTTAGAAAATGCTAAAAAAATGATGCTTGTCACACTCAAATGGATTTTCATTTGTGCTTTGACAGGCATTTTTTCTGGATCAGCTTCCGCATTTTTTTTAGTGGCACTGGAATGGGTTACACACTATAGAGAACACAACAACTGGATTATTTGGCTTTTGCCAATAGGCGGTCTCATCATAGGGTTTAGCTATCATTATTGGGGAAAGGATGTTGTAAAAGGCAATAATTTATTACTGGAAGAATACGAAAATCCCCAAAAAACAATTCCTTTAAAAATGGCGCCGTTGGTGCTTATTGACACCTTAATCACGCATCTTTTTGGAGGTTCCGCAGGCCGTGAAGGCACGGCAGTACAAATGGGAGGCGCCATTGCCGATCAATGTACCAAACTTTTCAAACTTGATAATTCTGAGAGAAAGACACTAATCATCCTGGGAATCAGTGCCGGTTTTGCATCGGTTTTTGGAACACCATTAGCTGGAGCACTTTTTGCTTTGGAAGTTTTATATTTCAGTAAAATCAGTTTCAAAAGTATTCCGTTGTCTTTTATAACCGCTTACGTTGCTTATTTCACGGTTGATTTCTGGCAAGTAAAACACACCCATTACAATATTCCTATTATTACTGAAATAAATTTAACCAACGTATTTTGGGTGATTCTGGTAAGTATTCTTTTTGGCCTAGCTGCTCTATTATTCTCCAGAAGCACCCACTTTTGGGGTGCTTTATTTTCGAAAACTATATCCTTTCCTCCGCTTCGTCCTTTTATAGGAGGAATAATCCTTGCTTTAGCGATATACTTTATTGGAACCACAAAATACATCGGTTTAGGAGTTCCCATGATTGTTGATGCCTTTTCTAATCCAAATGCTTCCTACGATTTTCTTCTAAAAATACTATTTACAGGATTTACGCTGGGCGCAGGATTCAAAGGTGGTGAAGTAACACCGCTATTCTTTGTAGGTGCCACATTAGGAAGCGCTTTATCCCTACTGGTTCCTTTGCCAATTGCACTTTTGGCAGGAATGGGATTCGTTGCCGTTTTCTCGGGAGCAACCCACACTCCTATTGCCTGTACGGTTATGGGAATGGAACTTTTTGGAATAGAAAGTGGTGTTTTCATTGGTATTGCTTGCATAATCGCTTACTTTAGTTCCGGTTCTGTTGGGATTTACAAAGCGCAAATTGTAAAAGGCGCAAAATACCGTTTGTACCAAAAAGTAAAAAGTACAGCCATCGAGCTTTTGTAACATTGTAAAAGTTTGTTAATTATATAAATGATTTCAACATTACATTAAAAAAATGTAATTTCGCAAACTATGAAAATACAAGACATTCAAGCGATACAGTTGTTATTATCAACTCCAAAAAAAATTGTAATTATTCCCCACCGAGGTCCTGATGGCGATGCTATGGGTTCTACGTTAGGATTATATCATTTTTTATTAAAAAACAACCATCATCCTGTTGTGGTTTCTCCAAATGAATTTCCTGATTTTTTAGCTTGGATACCCGGATCAGAAACGGTAAAAATATACGAAAAAGACAAAGCCAACTGCACCAAAATTCTTGAAGAGGCAGAACTAATTTTTACATTAGATTTTAATGCTTTGCACCGCACAGGCGAAATGGAAACTGCTTTAGCTACGCTCAAAGCACCATTTATAATGATTGATCACCATCAAAAACCGGATAATTACGCAACATTTACCTATTCAGATACTTCGTTTGGTTCCACTTGCGAAATGCTATACAACTTCATTTGTTTCCTTGGGAAAAAAGAGGCCATCGACAAAACAATCGGGACTTGCATTTACACTGGAATTCTAACCGATTCAGGTTCTTTTCGTTTTCCAAAAACGACAGGAGATACCCACAGAATTGTGGCAGAATTAATTGATTTAGGGGTCGAAAATACGGAGATTCCGAATTTATTATTTGACAACAGTTCTTTTGGACGTTTACAATTATTGGGAAGAGCGCTTCAAAACATGAAAGTTTTAACGGAACACAAAACAGCGTATACCACGCTTACACAAGACGAATTAAACTCTTTTGATTATGTAAAAGGAGATACCGAAGGTATTGTAAATTACGGATTAAGTATCAAAGGAATTCTTTTTACAGCTATTTTTATCGAAAATAAAGAAGAAAAAATAATTAAGATTTCATTCCGTTCCCAAGGTGATTTTGATGTCAATCAATTTGCAAGAAATTATTTTAACGGTGGAGGACATGTTAATGCCGCTGGTGGAAAATCAGAGGTGTCGATGCAAGAAACCATAACAAAATTTGAGGATTTAGTAAAAAAATTAACCCTATAACACATGAAAAACAGCAAATTAATCGCAGTTGCATTCTTTTTGTTCGTATTAGTTTCCAGTTGTAAACAACATCAAGAAGCCCGAAGACCTATTTCTCAAGCTTCCGGAACTTTCATGAAGAAATCGATAGCACGAAATAAAAAATTAATTGCCGGTGAGGAAGGACAAATTAATGCTGTAATCAAAAGAAATCCTAAAGCAAAGTTTATCGCTTCGTCCAAAGGATATTGGTATTCCTATTCGATAAAAAACATGCTGGATACGCTCACACCTAAAAAAGGAGATGTTGCGTTTTTTGATTATGAACTCAAAGATTTGAAAGGCAATATTATTTATTCCGAATTAGAATTAAGACCCCAAATTTATTATGTTGACAAACAAAACATCATGATGGGCTTGAGAGACGGTATCAAATTAATGCATAAAAAAGAGAAAGTCAATTTTCTTTTCACCTCACATATGGGCTATGGTTATCATGGCGACAATAAAAAAATTGGTACGAACCAACCTTTACTTTGTACAGTGACTTTGCGTGATTTCATGTCGGAAGCTGCGTATAGAAAGCAAAATGCGGTAAAACCTACAGCTCCTCAAGCAGTTGTTAAACCTGAAGTCACCACGGAAATCAAATCACAAGACACTATAACTCAATAAAAAATTAATTTAGAAATGAAATCGCCATGATTCAATCCCGATCCCGAAGTTTCGGGACGGGACAAAAACTATAATGAAGAATGGCGATACCATATACCTTTAAAAAACAAATATTAACTTCGTATGAAAAAAAGTTTCCTACTCGTATTCCTTGTAATTGCCTCATTTTATTCTTGTAAAGAAGAGCATAACAATCTTCCTGATGGTTTATATGCCAAAATTGAAACCAATAAAGGAGAAATTATTGTACAATTAGATTTTGAAAAAGCGCCTATCACAGTGGCCAACTATGTGACTTTGGCTGAAGGGAAAAATGAATTTGTTACCAATGAAAACCTTAAAAACAGACCTTTTTTCGACGGTTTGAAATTTCATAGAGTAATTAAAGAATTCATGATACAAACGGGAGATCCATTAGGAACAGGATCTGGAGATACCGGGTATAAATTTAAAGACGAATTTACTGATTTGAGATTTGACAAAGGCGGGGTTTTGGCTATGGCCAATAATGGTCCGGCAACGAACAGCAGCCAGTTTTTCATTACGCATCTTGCTACACCTTGGCTAGATGGCAAACACACTATTTTTGGACATGTGGTAGAAAAAGGAATGGATGTTGTGAATAAGATTGAGCAAAACGATTTCATCAACAAAGTGACCATCATCCGAAATGGTGAAGCGGTGAAAAAGTTTGATGCAGTAAAAACATTTAGCGATTATTTCTCTGTAGAATCTCAAAACCAAAAGAAAAAATTGGCAATTGAAGCCGAAAATAAAAAAGTTTACGACAAAAAATACAAAACAGTCCGTGACCAAAAAATAGCTTATTTTGCTGCGTTAAAAACCAAAGCAACAAAAACACCAACAGGATTAGAATACGTAATAACCAAGAAAAGTGGTGGCAAAAAACCAGCCAATGGTGCTAATATTTTCATTCATTATGCCGGTTTTCTGGAAGACGGAGAACTTTTTGACGCAAGTATAGAAAGTGTTGCTCAAACTTTTGGAAAATACGATGAAAACAGAGCAGCCCAAAACGGCTACCAACCGATTCCTTTTCAAGCAGGAAAAAAAGATGGCATGATTCCTGGATTCATTGAAGGACTGGAAAAATTATCTTTTGGTGACAAAGCCATACTCTTTATACCGTCGAAATTGGCTTATGGAGAAGCTGGAGCTGGTGGAGTTATTCCGCCAAATGCCAATATTATTTTTGAAATTGAATTAATGCAACAATAACTAAATAGAGCACGGTCATTAATCATTGAAACGGTAATATAAACCAAAGTAAAAAAGTTAACCACGAATTCCTGAAATTAGCACTAATTCCCTGAAAATCATCAATGAATTAATTCGTGAAATTCGTGGCAAAAAACACCCTAAAACATTAAAAAAAAGTCAGACCTTAAATTATTACCAAATGAAATTTAAAATTCTAATTTTATTATTCTTAGGAATGGTAACGGTACATTCTCAAACTAAGAAACCAGTTCCTGCCAAAAAACCCGTAACAGCAGTAAAAGCTCCTGTAAAAAAAGCTCCCGTAGCAGTCGAAGGGATTTTCGCTACTATTGCTACTACCAAAGGAGATATTACCGTTCAGCTGGAATACAAAAAAACACCGGTAACTGTAGCTAACTTTATAGCACTTTCTGAGGGGAAAAACGCTTTTGTAGCCGATGAAAAACTAAAAGGAAAACTATTTTTTGATGGTTTAAAATTCCACCGTGTTATTAAAGATTTCATGATTCAGGGTGGCGATCCATCCGGAAACGGTTCTGGTGGTCCGGGTTATGCATTCAAAGATGAGTTTACTGATCTGAAATTTGATAAAGGAGGCATTTTGGCTATGGCCAATTCAGGTCCAACTACAAATGGAAGCCAATTCTTTATCACACACAAAGACACGCCTTGGTTAAACGGAAAACACACTATTTTTGGTCATGTGACGCAAGGGATGAATGTTGTCAACTTGATTGCCCAAGATGATGTCATTAAGAAAATTATCATTGTAAGAAAAGGAGCTTTAGCAAAACAGTTTAATGCCCTAAAAGTATTCTCAGACTATTATGGAAATAAAGCCGAAGACGCTAAGAAACAAGCTTTAATTGATGCTGAAAACCAAAAAAAGCAAGCCGCAATTCAAGCTGAAGAGAAAAAAGCGTATTTTTCAAAATACGGTAGCGTTATCACTGCTAAACTGGCTGATTTAAAAGCGAATAAAACTACTGCAACTACTACAGCTACAGGCTTAGCCTATAAAATAATCCAAAAAGGAAGCGGTGTAAAACCTGCTGACGGAACAACTTTCTATTTTCATTATGCCGGTTATTTTGAGGACGGAACCTTATTTGACAGCAGTTATGAAGACGTAAGCAAAGCCTACGGAAAATACGATGCAAACAGAGCCGCTCAAAACGGATACCAAGCCTTCCCTTTTGAAGCAGGTAAAAAAGACGGAATGATACCTGGATTTTTAGAAGGATTGAACCTACTGTCTTTTGGAGACAAAGCGGTGATTTTTATTCCATCAAATTTAGCCTATGGCGAAAGAGGTGCTGGTGGTGTGATTCCGCCTAATACGAATCTTGTTTTCGAATTGGAAGTATTTGAAAAACAACCGGCTCCAAAACAATAAATTTCAAAAGCATCTAATAAACAAACCCGACAAGTTTCAACAACCTGTCGGGTTTTTTATGCAATACCATTTTAAAATTTTAAGACTTAAATGAACTTATATTCCTTCTATGTTTTAAATCTAACCATATAAGGAATATAAGGCCATTTAAGCTTTTAACATCCGAAACAGCTGTGCAATATAATCTCTATTATTTCTTTCCAAATTTCCAGTCAAATTCATCTTTTTGATTGATAATCGCACCAATCTCAAATTTTACGACCTCATCAAATTCCGTTTGAAAGATAATCCAGTTTTCCTCATTGAAATAGTTTTCGAACGTATCGAATTCTTCCTGAGTGAATTTAGTGATTCCTTTGGCAGCCAAATCTTTTTTAACCTCACTAATTTTTCTATTGATCACTTTATTCCCAAACAACTCCAGTTCCGGACTCGAAGCCACGATATACCCTAATTTGAAATCTTCCTCCACATAGAAAGTCAAACGCGTTTTAAGTTTATTGTAGGCAAAAATCACATTGTCATCTTCGTCCTTGTAATTCCTGTCCGGTTTACCGTAAATAGCGGTTACATCATTTTGTTTCATTCCGAAAATGAGCTTGTCAATTCCGTTTTTTGGATTTATTTTCATATGTAGATAATATTTGTTTTTTAATGGAATATGGTATCGCCAGATCTTCATTGGTGTTTGCGACAAATGTTGTCATAGCGATTTCATACGTAGTTTATATTTTTTTTTAAAGGAATATATAATTTGCATAGCGCTATCGGTGTTTATTTCGAACTTGCGTTAGACTAATTTCACATTCTATTATTTGACCGCAAAGTTCGCAAAGTTTTTCGCAAAGTCCACTACCTTTTTTGTTTAAAAAGTAGTGGATCCAAACAACAATCAGGATTCTAAAATTCAGGATTTGGGCGTGACCCGCTAAAAAAAGCGGGTCGGGCTATTCGTTGCAATCTCCCGAAGAAAAATCGGGAGGATTTCCACTTTTATCCCTCACGCAAAAAAGACTCAGTACTATAAGAACCTTTCACTTAACAAAACAATATTTGTAAAAAAATTAGTATCTTTCAATCACAAAACCAACACAATATGACTTGGGCAGCAAAACTTATAAAACACAAAAGCGAAAATAGAATTGCCGTTTATTTTGAAAAAAATCAAGACCTGATTGCCCGCATAAAACAAATAGAAGGAGCACGATGGAGCCAGCAAAAAACGGTTTGGCACATCCCTGATACAATCGAAAATAGAGAACGTTTCAAGATAAAACCACTTGTAAATTCGCTCCCTTCTCAGGAGGGAATTGCTAATATAGAAAAATTCAAGCAATGGCTTCGTTCCAAGCGCTATAGTGAAAGCACCCTTACCACCTATAGTGAAGCCTTGAAATCATTCTTGGTTTTCTATAGAGAAAAACCCATTGCCGAAATTACCAATGAAGACGTGATTGTATACAACAACGACTATATCTTGAAAAATAATTTATCGGCATCCTACCAGAATCAAATTGTAAATGCAATTAAATTGTTTTTTACAATCATCCGAGAAACTAAGATTGAAATAGACAAGATTCACCGACCAAAACGTTCTAAACTTTTACCTAATGTGTTGAGTAAGGAAGAAATAAAATTGATATTGAATGCCCACAGCAACATCAAGCACAAAACAATGCTTTCGTTGATTTATAGTTGTGGCTTGCGCAGAAGCGAATTAATTAACCTAAAAATAGCCGATATCGATTCAAATAGAAACATTGTAATTATCCGACAAGCCAAAGGTAAAAAAGACAGGATTGTGCCTCTATCTACAAAGATTTTAGGAATGCTACGGCAATATTATTCTATATATAAACCTAAAATGTGGTTGTTTGAAGGACAAAACGGAAAAGAACAATATTCAGACCACAGTTTACAGAGCGTACTTAAGCAAGCATTAGTAAAAGTAAAAATAACAAAGCCAGTTAGTTTGCATTGGTTGCGCCACAGCTATGCCACACATTTGCTAGAAAGCGGAACTGATTTACGCTACATTCAAGAATTACTGGGACACAATAGCAGTAAAACCACCGAAATTTATACTCACGTAAGCACAAAAAGTTTGCAACAAATTAAAAGCCCTTTTGATAATTTGTAGCTATTTATTTATATATTTGAAACGTAATAAAGTATGACGTTTATCACTACAATCTACCCAAAATTGGGCGTATAATAGCGACCACGTTATCACTATATACAAGTTGTGCGTCAGTTTCGCGTGACGAAAAGCAAAAAGAAATTTTAAATGAAATAAAAATGAGAATATTAGTTGGTCTAATTATTATAAATCTCTTATTCGGATGTGAAGAAAAAAAAGATGAAAAGAGTAAAGATTTAATTTACTTTAATTCAAAATTTATAGCCGAATTAGGAGAAGAAAATTACGATAAATATGGAGCTAAACTAAATTCAAAATTTGAACCTAAATACATTGGAAAAACTATTGAAATTGCAAAAATGATTAATGCAAATGCTTGTGGAGAATATGATGGAAATATAGAAATTAAAAAAGATAGTCTAATCTTAATTTATAAATTAGTATCAGACGAAGTATGTACATCAAGTGCGGTTGTTGAAGTGAAATACAAAATTAAAAACGAAAAAAAGTTAAAATATAAATTTGGTTTACGATATGAATAACTTTGCAATTCTTTGAGTTGTTTTAATTATAAATAGTTAGAAAACAGAAAAAAACCGAACGCACAACAGCTAGGTTTTCGTTGCGTGCGCAGCACGAACAATGAAAACCGTGTTGAACGGAACCGGTCACTGGCAGGAACTATGGAGTTATCGTAAAGTCTAGAGAGAGAATATCAAGAG
>NZ_JBLVPI010000040.1:0-3610 GCF_048284325.1 Flavobacterium esculini
AACGATTTCTAACTTTAAAGACATAGTGTAGTCTTTTTGGGTACGCTTAACATACCGTGTTTCTTGTGCGGATTCCATAGAATACTTTTTTGTGTATCGCTATTTCAGGACTAGACAGAGTATCAAAAAGAAATCTTTTGCAATTATGGATGTGCTTTCGGCTGACGCTGTGGGTAAATTACCAGACCGTAATGCTGCCGAAGCGGTTCAGAGAATGCCAAGCGTAAGTGTAAACCGGTATCACGGGGAAGCTAACCAAGTAAGTGTTCGAGGTACACCTTACGGTTGGACATCGACTTTGTACAACGGAACAAGACTTCCAAGTGCGTCAGTAACAGGAACAAGAAATACACTTTTGGACGCTATTCCTACCGAAATGATTCAGTACATCCAACTTTCAAAAGCCATTACTCCTGATATGGAAGGAGATGCTATTGGTGGATCGGTAAATTTTGTTTCACGATCTGCCCCTCAAAAAACAATGCTGAATGCAAGTTTGGGTGCTGGTTATAATGAAAAATCTGGAAAAGGTTCTTATAATGGATCTATTGTTTACGGACAAAGGTTCTTTAACGATAAACTTGGAATCGTGCTTGCCGCCTCCGTTTGGGACAGAAATTTTGCTACAGATGAAGAGGTTGTTGATTATAATGTTAATGCGGTAAATCAATCCCAAAAATATGCTATCAATTCGGTTAATGCTAAACGCTATTTTGGAGAAAGAATCACCAAAGCTTTTAGTGGTTCTGTTGATTATGTCTTGAATGATAAAAACAAAATTTTCGGTAAATTTCTATTGGATAAATTTCAAGATGTTAGACCTGTTTATGAATCTTTCTATGATTTTGCCAAAAAAAGATATACGTTCAGTTATCGCTACTCTGATTATAAAACAAATTTGAATGCAATAGAAATAGGAGGGGAACATCGAATTATTTCTAAATTGAAAATAGATTGGTCTTTCTCTAATAATGAAATGTCATATCTTTTAGAAACGCCGCCTAATATGCCTTCTAATAAAAAAGGCTTACCAATAGCACAATTTAGCCAAAAATTAGTTGGCGATTTTGGAAATAGATCTTCAGACGGGCTAATCTATAACACATTCGATTCTCCAAACGCAACAGGAGTGGATGTTTTTGCTATTGACCCAATGTTGACTAATCCAAACGATGTTATGGATCCCAAAAAAATGACCTTACAGCAATTAGTAATTTATCAATTAGATCAAAGAGATAAAGATCAAGTGGGACAATTAAATTTCACCTATGAGGTCACGGATAAATTATCCATTAAAGCGGGTTCAAAGCTAAAGTTTAAAAATTACATGGGAGAACAGACACCTTTAGCCTACTTGCCAGGTGCTGCTTTAGCAATTCCGGGTTCGCCAGCCTTGATTCCATTGAGTGATTTAGAGACCGAAGGCTATCCAAATGCAGGCAACTTCTTTTCAGAAATTGGAAGTCCTTTCCAGAATCTTATTGTAAGTCCAATCACAAAAAATCAATTATTCACTATATTTTCTCCAGAATATTTGGCATCAAATGGGTTCAAAGATTATTCTTCGGCCTCAAATGCAACAACCAAATTTAATGGAACCGAGGATGTTTTTAGTACTTATGTAATGGGTATTTATGACCTTACTGATAAAACAAAAATCATTGCAGGGGTTAGAAACGAACAAACGGATGTTACTATGAATAGTAGTACGTATAATGCAAAAACTAAAGTTGTTTCGCCCATCACGAAAAAATCATCATACAATGCTTTTTTACCAATGTTGCATCTAAAATATGCTATAACTGAAAATATTAATTTGAGAGCAGCGTATACTAGAACTTTTGCAAGACCCAATTTTCCGGATTTAAATCCAAGCGAAATTGTTGATATTACGGGTTCTGTAGCTAAAATTACTAGAGGTAACACTGATTTGTTGCCCACTTTTTCTAATAATTTTGATTTGATGGGAGAATATTTTATGAAGGATATAGGATTAATTACCGCGGGTGTTTTTTACAAAGGGTTAACAAATTATATATTCAAGGATCTTTCATATGAAAACATTAATGGTGTAGATTATTTAGTGACACAGCCCAAAAACATAAGAGACGCGAGTTTATTGGGTTTCGAAATGGGGATTACCAAAAGATTCACGGAATTAAGTAGTTTTTGGGGAGGTTTTGGGGTAGATTTTAATACCTCAATAATCAATTCAAATCTGGAAGTTTCAAGATATGATGCTGCGGGTAAAATAATCGCTACTGATGAAACAACTTTGCCTAATCAATCTAAATTGCTATTTAATTCTTCAGTTTTCTATGATAAATATGGTTTTATGTTTAAAATAGCGGGAAACTATAGAGGAGAATCGGTAGAAACCATTAATCAAAATTTAGGCCCTAATTATTATATTTCGGCTAAAAGTAATTTCACGGTAGATTTATCAGCAGATTATTCTATTAGCGATAAAATAAAAGTTTTTATGGAAGTCAGGAACCTTACCAACGAGCCATTCCAACAGTATTTGGGAGGAAATAAAGGTAGAATTTCCACTAGCGAATGGTCTTCTATAAACGGTCAGTTAGGAATCAGGTATCAAATTTTGTAAAAATTAATAGCACTAAATAAAAAATATAAAATGAAAAAAATAATCAGATTAAAAGTAACTATACTATCGCTTTTTTTAGCTTTAAGCAGCTTTGCTCAACAAAATATGAATATAGAAATTAGTCCCAATTTTAGATCCTTATCTGGAATCCAAAACCAAGAGGGAAGAAAGATCAAAGAAGGAATTATATATCGTTCAGGTAATTTTGCAAAACTTACAGAAAGTGATGTTGCAAAATTTTATGCTATGAAAATTACTACAATTGTTGATTTTAGAAGTGACAATGAGATACAAAAAGATCCTGATTTTATTCCTGTTGGTCAAAAAATTGAAACCAAAAGAGCGTTAATAGGATCAATTAACGAAAAAGAAATGGGCCAATTTATGAAGGTTTTAATTTCTCCCAAATTTAGTGAAGCGGCATTAGATTCTTTAATGATTGGAGTTAGTGATGGATTTACAAACCATATCAAAGATTTTAAACCTTTCTTCGATGAAATAGCAAAAGACGAATCAGTAGTTTTATTTCATTGTACGGCGGGTAAAGATAGAACAGGATTGGCTTCAGCTTTATTTTTGCATATTTTAGATGTTTCAGATCAGGAAATTATGAAAGATTATCTGAGATCGAACGAAGCAATTCAGAATATAGATTTGAATAAATATAAAGAATACGGGCTTCCAAAAGAAAGAATGGCTAAATTAATGGGGGTAAAACCAATATATTTAGAAACATCTTGGAATAATATCATCAAAAAATACGGAAGTATTGACAAAATGCTATTGGTAGAATTTGGAATAGATAAAAAAATAAAAAATGAAATAAAGAAAAAGTATTTGATAAAATAAATCAAATAAAAAAATAAGAAAATCGTCTAAAATTATTTTAGACTGCACCCAAAATTTTAGACAAATTTATAATTAATTTTGATAATAATGAGCTCGATATTGTGTCGGGCTCATTCCGTTTAAATTCAGTTTTATTCTTTCATTATTGTAATA
>NZ_JBLVPI010000041.1:0-2636 GCF_048284325.1 Flavobacterium esculini
TGGAAACATTACTTTTGGTTCAACCGCTACAACAAATCTAGCTGCGGGTAATTACACCTATACTGCAACGGATGCCAATGGGTGTTCGGTTCAAAAATCAGTGACCATCAATGCGGCACCAACTGAAATCAGTTTCACGGCTACTGCAACCCAACCTAAATGTGTTGGTGAAAAAGGATCTGTGGTTTTAAGTACGCCTACCGGTGGAACTGGAACAATTAATTTTAATTCAACTGCCACAACAGAATTGGCAGCGGGTGATTATATTTATATTGCAACGGACGCCTATGGGTGTTCAACCCAACATATCGTTACCATCAATGCTGCGCCAACCGCAATAAGCTTCACAGCAACTCCAACCCAACCTAAATGTGTTGGTGAAAAAGGATCTGTGGTTTTAAATACGCCTACCGGTGGAACTGGAACAATTAATTTTAATTCAACTGCCACAACAGAATTGGCAGTGGGTGATTATACTTATATTGCAACAGACGCCAATGGGTGTTCAACCCAACATGTCGTTACCATCAATGCTGCGCCAACCGCAATAAGCTTCACAGCAACTCCAACCCAACCTAAATGTGTTGGTGAAAAAGGATCTGTGGTTTTAAGTACGCCTACCGGTGGAACTGGAACAATTAATTTTAATTCAACTGCCACAACAGAATTGGCAGCGGGTGATTATACTTATATTGCAACGGACGCCAATGGGTGTTCAACACAACATGTCGTTACCATCAATGCTGCGCCAACTGAAATCAGTTTCACGGCTACCGCAACACAACCTAAATGTTTTGGAGAAAAAGGATCTGTGGTTTTAAGTACTCCTGCTGGTGGAACCGGAAACATTACTTTTGATTCAACCGCTATAACAAATCTAGCCGCTGGGGTTTATACTTATACTGCAACGGATGCCAATGGGTGTTCGGTTCAAAAATCAGTGACCATCAATGCGGTGCCAACTGAAATCAGTTTCACGGCTACTGCAACCCAACCTAAATGTGTTGGTGAAAAAGGATCTGTGGTTTTAAGCACACCTACTGGTGGAACCGGAAACATTACTTTTGGTTCAACCGCTACAACAAATCTAGCTGCAGGTGATTACACCTATACTGCAACGGATGCCAATGGGTGCTCGGTTCAAAAATCAGTGACCATCAATGCGGCACCAACTGAAATCAGTTTCACGGCTACGGCGACCCAACCTAAATGTTTTGGCGAAAAAGGATCTGTGGTTTTAAGCACACCTACTGGTGGAACCGGAAACATTACTTTTGATTCAACCGCTATAACAAATCTAGCTGCGGGTAATTACACCTATACTGCAACGGATGCCACTGGGTGTTCGGTTCAAAAATCAGTAACCATCAATGCGGTGCCAACTGAAATCAGTTTCACGGCTACGGCAACCCAACCTAAATGTGTTGGTGAAAAAGGATTTGTGGTTTTAAGTACACCTACCGGTGGAACCGGAAACATTACTTTTGGTTCAACCGCTACAACAAATCTAGCTGCAGGTGATTACACCTATACTGCAACGGATGCCAATGGGTGCTCGGTTCAAAAATCAGTGACCATCAATGCGGCACCAACTGAAATCAGTTTCACGGCTACGGCGACCCAACCTAAATGTTTTGGCGAAAAAGGAGCTGTGGTTTTAAGCACACCTACTGGTGGAACTGGAAACATTACTTTTGGTTCAACCGCTACAACAAATCTAGCTGCGGGTAATTACACCTATACTGCAACGGATGCCACTGGGTGTTCGGTTCAAAAATCAGTAACCATCAATGCGGTGCCAACTGAAATCAGTTTCACGGCTACGGCAACCCAACCTAAATGTGTTGGTGAAAAAGGATTTGTGGTTTTAAGTACACCTACCGGTGGAACCGGAAACATTACTTTTGGTTCAACCGCTACAACAAATCTAGCTGCGGGTGATTACACCTATACTGCAACGGATGCCAATGGGTGCTCGGTTCAAAAATCAGTGACCATCAATGCGGCACCAACTGAAATCAGTTTCACGGCTACGGCGACCCAACCTAAATGTTTTGGCGAAAAAGGAGCTGTGGTTTTAAGCACACCTACCGGTGGAACTGGAAACATTACTTTTGGTTCAACCGCTACAACAAATCTAGCTGCGGGTAATTACACCTATACTGCAACGGATGCCAATGGGTGTTCGGTTCAAAAATCAGTGACCATCAATGCGGTGCCAACTGAAATCAGTTTCACGGCTACGGCGACCCAACCTAAATGTTTTGGCGAAAAAGGAGCTGTGGTTTTAAGCACACCTACCGGTGGAACTGGAAACATTACTTTTGGTTCAACCGCTACAACAAATCTAGCTGCGGGTAATTACACCTATACTGCAACGGATGCCAATGGGTGTTCGGTTCAAAAATCAGTGACCATCAATGCGGCGCCAACTGAAATCAATTTCACGGCTACTGCAACCCAACCTAAATGTGTTGGTGAAAAAGGATCTGTGGTTTTAAGTACGCCTACCGGTGGAACTGGAAACATTACTTTTGGTTCAACCGCTACAACAAATCTAGCTGCGGGTGATTACACCTATACTGCAACGGATGCCAATGGGTGTTCGGTTCAAAAATCAGTGACCATCAATGCGG
>NZ_JBLVPI010000042.1:0-2188 GCF_048284325.1 Flavobacterium esculini
ATGGAACAATCACTGTTGCATCAAACACACCAGTAGGCAGTTATCCAATAACATATACCATCTGTGAGGTTTCAAATCCAACAAATTGTAGTACAGTAACAAGTAATGTAACGGTAATCGCACCAGGAATAGCAGCAGTAACAGATAGTCCAAGTGTATTACCAGGAACCAACACACCAAGTGTAATTGGGAATGACAAAGTAAACGGAGTTCAAGCCGTAATCGGAACTGCTCCAGGACAGGTAACTTTGACTTCTACACCAAACGGACCATTAACAATGAATGCTGATGGAACAATCACTGTTGCATCAAACACACCAGTAGGCAGTTATCCAATAACATATACCATCTGTGAGGTTTCAAATCCAACAAATTGTAGTACAGTAACAAGTAATGTAACGGTAACAGCTCCAGGAATAGCAGCAGTAACCGAAACCACTCCAGCAATCAATGGAAACACAGGAGGGACTACAACCGCCTTGACTTCAAACGACACCTTAAGTGGTCTTGCAGTAACCATTGGAACAGCTTCAGGAAATGTAACGATGAAAACAGGAACACTTCCAGCAGGAATCACAGTAGATACAGCTACCGGAATTGTAACAGTAGCGGCTAACACACCAGCAGGAAGCTATCCAATCAGTTATACCATTTGTGAGGTAGATAATACAGGAAATTGTGACACGGTAACCTCTACTATTGTAGTTTCAGCTACAATTATAGATACCAATCAAGATACAGCGGGACCTATTAACGGAACGACAGGAGGAACTAACGTAGTTAATGTATTAACAAATGATACTTTAAATGGTTCAGCTGTTAGTATAGGTCAAATTAATTTGACAACTGTTACCCCTAACAGTAATTTGGCATTAAATGCTGATGGTTCTATTACTGTAGCTCCAAATACTCCATCAGGAACTTATACTTTGACTTACCAAATTTGTGATAAATCAAATCCAACTAATTGTAGCCAAGCAACGGTTTCAATAGTAGTTGTCAAAGAATTACCAGACTTTACTCCAACAATAGATATTGATGCTTTAGTCTTTGTAGCTGCAGGTGATACAAAAGATTTTGTTGTAAACATATCTGAAATCAAAGGTGCGCCATCAGACGGACAAGTAGTCGTTAAAATCATAAAACAATCTGCATTCCTTATTACTTATGGAGCCGCTACTAGTACTTCTAATGTGAATGGTGGTGTTTCAGTTAATAATACTGATTGGGTTACAACTGAAAATGGATTATTTATAACAATGACATTAAAAACAGGTATTATAATTGGAGCAAATGCATTTTCAGCTATTGGGTTTACTATAGCGCGTAAACCAGATGTACCAACTCAAACTTCCCAACCAATTACAGTTACTATTGTAAATGGTTCAGGATTAGATAGTCAGAATTATAACAATACCTATAACACTGTTGTTAAAGCTCAATAATTACGATTATTGTTAATCACATAAAGAAATGTCATCGCTAAACGATAAGAATATGAAGGCACTATATAAATTAATATTATTGTTTTTTACTGTATTTATGATTGTCCCAAAAGGATATTCACAAAACAACGCAGATCCTGGAATTGGAATTTTAATGAGTCCCGCAAGTGTGGCGCAGAGTTCTACAGGAATTTTGAGTGCCACTGTTGGTAATTATGGGAATGGAACAATAGTTAAAAATTCATTACGAATTACTATTAGTGTCGGTGCCAATGCTGAAATCATCGGGATTGCTTCAGGAAGCGATACCCGTTGGAATCAATTGAGTTTAACAACTGGTTCTGCAAACACAATAAAATTAACAAATTCAGGTGATGGATTTAGTTCATTTGATGTTTCAGATATTTTACTTATTGTAAGAGGTAATGTGGTGAGTGTCGCTAATGGAATTATAGGAAACATTGTATATATTACAGCTGCCAATCCTTTATTATGTGGAGGTTGTTCTTCACCTCCACTAAATGTTTCCCAAGGAAATGCGAGCAATTCAAATGACAATTCAGAAACAAGTTTAGCTGTAACCTGCTATAAACCAGCAGAACCAACAACGGCATTAGCATGTTGGGAAACCAGAAGCTTTGATGCAACAACTTGTACTTGGAAAACAACAGGCACAGAGCCAGCAGAACCAACAACCGCATTAGCATGTTGGGAAACCAGAAGCTTTGATGCAACAACTTGTA
>NZ_JBLVPI010000043.1:0-1973 GCF_048284325.1 Flavobacterium esculini
CTGGAAACATTACTTTTGGTTCAACCGCTACAACAAATCTAGCTGCGGGTGATTACACCTATACTGCAACGGATGCCAATGGGTGTTCGGTTCAAAAATCAGTGACCATCAATGCGGTGCCAACTGAAATCAATTTCACGGCTACTGCAACCCAACCTAAATGTTTTGGCGAAAAAGGAGCTGTGGTTTTAAGTACACCTACCGGTGGAACTGGAAACATTACTTTTGGTTCAACCGCTACAACAAATCTAGCTGCGGGTGATTACACCTATACTGCAACGGATGCCAATGGGTGTTCGGTTCAAAAATCAGTGACCATCAATGCGGCGCCAACTGAAATCAGTTTCACGGCTACGGCGACTCAACCTAAATGTTTTGGCGAAAAAGGAGCTGTGGTTTTAAGTACACCTACCGGTGGAACCGGAAACATTACTTTTGGTTCAACCGCTACAACAAATCTAGCTGCGGGTGATTACACCTATACTGCAACGGATGCCAATGGGTGTTCGGTTGAAAAATCAGTTACCATCAATGCGGCGCCAACTGAAATTATACTAACTGCAACAGCAACCAAAATCAATTGTTTCGGTGGAACAGGTTCTGTTACCTTAGTTTCTACCGGTGGATCAGGTACTTATACTTATAAATCGAGTAATCCTGCTACATCTGGTCTAATTGCTGGAACCTATACTTACAGTGTTACTGATGCTAACAATTGTACAGCAACTGCAACAGTAACTTTAATTGATGGAGATGCTATTCCTCCCGTAATTAGTCAATTACCTGAAATAACAACTATTCAATGTCCTAACTTACCTTTATTTGCAACTGCTACTGCTATCGACAATATTAATTCAAATGTCTCATTAACTTCTACCGATATAACAACTCCTGGTACTTGTACTGGTAAATACAGTATAACTAGAACTTGGACAGCTACTGATGCTTGTGGAAATTCTTCAACGGCTTCACAAACTATAAATGTAACAGATACAACTGCCCCTACTTTTACTACACCTCAAAACATTACACTAAATAGTGGTGAAAATTGTATCACAAATATTAACCCAACTATTACCGGTAATATAACTAACATAAATGATACCTGCGATTCTAATCCAACAGTTACTTATATCGATACAGAATGTTTTGGAGTTACAGAAACTAATGGATCGATAAATGCTGGAAACGGTAATTATTTTCCCTTTACAGTTTCAGGATTTGATGATTTATCAGCAAGTAATATTCAAAAAATTGCTTTATCCTTTGAAACAAATCAAGGAAAAGGAAGAGCTGAATTCACTTTAGTTTCTCCTAGCGGACAAGGAGTAATATTAGTTGGTCCATATTGTTCTGGCGGAAATTGTGACGATGCAAACTCAAATACTAAAGAATTATATTCAACTACATTTTATCCAAATAGCTCTGGTTATACCCAATGGAATAATGCTAATTTTATTCCAGACGGAATACATCAAAATATGACTCCAAACGGGGGTATAACTTCTCCAAATACAATTACTGGGTTAACATCTTATGCATCCAGTTTTGAAAATCTTACTGGACCAATGAATGGTACTTGGTTTATCTATTCAAGAAAACAAGCAAGTGTTAATGGTAGCATA
This sequence comes from Flavobacterium esculini, assembly GCF_048284325.1. Lineage (NCBI taxonomy): Bacteria > Pseudomonadati > Bacteroidota > Flavobacteriia > Flavobacteriales > Flavobacteriaceae > Flavobacterium > Flavobacterium esculini. The sequence continues at coordinate 1,626 of NZ_JBLVPI010000043.1, forward strand.
GATTTTAACAGTGTTTGTCTGACTCCAACTAGTTCATGTACAAGTAATAAAGTTATCTCAAGAACATGGACTGTTACAGATGCCTGTGGTAATTTTTCTAAGGCAATTCAAACAATAAAAATTCAAGACACAACGGCTCCGACTGCTTCCAATCCTGCGGCCATTACCCTTGACGGTTGCAACGGAACTTTCCCTGCTGCGGATATCACTATGGTGACCAATGAAGCTGATGCCTGTTCCACTCCGGTGGTTGCTTTTGTCGGCGACAGCGCTCCTGCGGTTGTGGGTTGTACCGAGACTACAATCAGAACATACAGCGTGACCGATGCTTGTGGAAACGCAATCAAT
>NZ_JBLVPI010000044.1:0-1865 GCF_048284325.1 Flavobacterium esculini
TCAGGATGCTTTTTTTTGTAGTCATAATATCCTATTTTAGTTATCTTCGTAAGATAATCAAAATCTACAATGATGCTACCGAAGGTTTAGTTCAACACACGCTACAAGCAATTTGGGGATTTGGCATAATGGAAAAATTAGCTTGTATTTGGAAGATTTGGCAAATCCGAAAGATAACGCTGATTTAGCCCCAAACTGCTTGTAGCGCGAGAACGTTAGTGGCTATACACCCGCAGAAGTGGAGAAATATGAACTATTTATGAAAAAAACATTTGCCTTAATCTTATTTCTTTTTTCATTTTGTCTTTACTCACAAAAAGGAAAATCCGCAGAAGAATTAATACTTTTTGAAATAACCGAAATTGAAAATAATTTAATTGGAAAAAATGACACTTTAGACTTTAAAACTCCAAATAGAATAGTGTGTCTAACCGGAATTGCACCAAAAAAAGTTAATCTAAGTTACATAGGAGTAATTTATTACCCGACTTTGGAAGATGTAAAACTGTGGCGAGAATGGATAAGTAAACATACCGGAAAATTTTATTACGACTCAAAGGAAATAGATAATCCAGAATACAAAAAAGTAATAATAGAATATGAAAAAGATAAATTTAGAAGCAATTATTGTAAATAACAAGCACAGCCACTAACAGCTAGGATTTCGTTGCGTGCGTAGCACGAACAATGAAGCCCGTGTTGAACGGAACCGTATAATCAACAATGGTACTACCGAAGGTTTAGTTCAACACACGCTACAAGCAATTTGGGGATTTGGCTTAATGGAAAAATTGGTTTGTATTTGGAAGATTTGGCAAATCCGAAGATAAGGCTTAATTTAATCCCAAACTGCTTGTAGCGCGAGAACGTTAGCACCAAGCAGAAAAAAAATGAACTTGAACGAAATGAAAATAAGAATTATAATATTGGTTCTGTTAATTTCAACTTTGAATAGTTGCAAGAAAGAAACTAATTTAGAAAACAAAAGGACCAACACTTTACTTAAGTCATCTTTAGCGGAAAACGAAATAGAACTCAATAAAATTTATAAAAAAATTAATGATGCCCGTTTGGGAAGTGATACAATAAATTGGAAGGTATTAGAAACAGAAAACAATAAATTTGAAGCTAAAATTCTAAAATATTTATCAACAAATCCTAAATCAATAATATTCCCTTTTGATTCTTTAAAGAAAAGCAACATAGATATTGTTAGTAGTAAAGACAAACTACTACGGATTTATAGTTGGAATACTTGGAAAGGTGGAACTATGGTTGACTTTGTGAATTTGTTCCAGTACAAATCAAATGGTAAAGTGATTACAAAAATAATTAAAGATACTGTTACTCGAGGAGAAGGAGAATACACTCCGTTTTACTCGCAAATTTTTACTTTAAAGAATAAAAAAAGCACTTATTATTTATGTGTATATAATGGAATTTATTCATCAAAGGATGCAAGTCAATCCATTAAAATTCTAAAAATTGAAAATAATAAACTGGAAGACGTCAAAATAATAAAAACAGAAAATGGACTTACAAATTCGATAGATTTATATTTTGATTTTTTTAGTGTTGTAGATAGACCCGAACGACCATTGAAATTAATAAAATATGACAATGAAAAGAAGCAAATTTATATTCCAATATTATCAGAAAAGGAAGAAGTAACAAATCGTTTTCAAATCTATAATTTTAATGGAGAATATTTTGAAACTGAGCAAAATTAACTAAACACTGCTAGCTGCTAACAGCTAGGTTTTCGTTGCGTGCGCAGCACGAACAATGAAAACCGTGTTGAACGGAACCGGTCACTGGCAGGAACTATGGAGTTATCGTAAAGTCTAGAGAGAGAATATCAAGAG